>JBBABD010000036.1 GCA_041657845.1 Parcubacteria group bacterium | reverse complement strand
TATTTTTTTTAACCCATACAATTTTTTTAATCCGATCCGCTCGGTATTTTTTGTTATCTTTTCCCCTTTTCAGAAAGTTGCATACGGATTAACTTTTGAAGTATTGGAAATTAGAAATTTTTTGTCTTCTATCGGACAGCTTAAGAATGAAAATGAGAGGCTTATAAAAGAAAATAGAGAGTTTCTTGCGGAAAAATCAGGGCTAGAAGAAATGGGGAGGGAAAATGAAATTTTGCGCCGAGAACTTAAGCTTCTTCCAAAAGAAAAATTTAATCTGGAGGGAGGCTCGGTAACAAGCCAGGATTTTTATGGCCAAGGCGATTGGTTGGAAATTGATAAAGGCAGCAACAGCGGAATTGAAAAAGAAATGCCGGTAGTTGTTGATTCTGGGATATTGATAGGAAAAATTGGTGAAGTTTATCCCACTACTTCAAAAGTGATTCTCCTTAGTAGTCCAGAAAGCGCGGTTAATGCCATTGACTCCAAAACTGATTCTAAGGGCGTGGTCAGGGGGGAATATGGGCTGGGAGTTATTATGGATATGGTTTTGCAAAGCGAGTCTCTTAATCGGGGAGATGACATAATAACATCTGGAATAGGAAAGGGATTTCCTCGCGGACTTTTGATAGGCAAAGCCCAGGAAATCGGATCTTCAGGAGATAAGCTTTTTAAAAGAGCCATAATTTCTTCTCCAGTTGATTTCTCTCGTTTGCGATTTGTTTTCGTTATAAAAAATTAGATGAAAAAAAATATTTTTATACTTCTAATTATTATTCTAACGGTTATTTTTCAAACTAGCGTTATTCCTCTTTGCTTTTCAGAAAGAAATATTCCTGACTTTGTTCTGATTGAGATGGTTTCCGCAGTCGCTGTTTTTGGATTTCAGCTAACCTGGATATGGGTAATAATAGCAGGAATAATTTTGGATCTTTTTTCTTTTAGCGCTCTAGGGTTTAACGTCTTTCCATTCATTTTTTTTTCTTACGCTACAAGTTTTTTTTCACGCAGGCTGATTCTAGGCGAAAAAATAGGAGGAATTTTAGTGGGTACTATTTTTGTTTTTCTTATGACTTTTTTGAATAATTTTTGGATTCAATTGATTGGCGCCGGATTTAAATTCCAAAAAATACAGGAAATCAATGGTTTTTTCTTAGAAAGCACGGGGTGGAAAATGATTTTAAATCTGATTTTATTTTTCCTCTGCATATTATTTTTTAAAAGGATTAAAAAGAAACTTTCTCCGTCTAATAATTTATTATTGGAAAAATAAATGTTTGGCAGTAAAAGAAATAGAACAAAATTATCAAAAGGAATTGAATTGGAAGATTATCTTTTTTCCGTTTCCAAAGAAGAATCAGCTAGAATTGAGATTCCTTTAGAAAAAAATAAAATGGGAATATTCTGGGCCGTTATTCTCGTATTTATGGTTATTTTGGGGTCGCGAATCTTTTATCTTAATATTGTAAAAGAAACTTATTACAAGGAAATCGCCAAGGAAAATAGCATTCGTTCTGTTTCCGTAAAAGCTCCCAGGGGGAAGATAATGGACAGATTTGGGAATGCTTTGGTGAATAATATTCCCAGTGTGGATGCAACTGCGATTCCCGCTAATCTTCCGGAAGATTCCGACGGACTTAAAAAACTATCCGTAGAGCTTTCTCGGATCCTATCTATCAGCGAAGAAGATTTGCTGGCCAAAGTTATTTCAGTAGAAAGTTCCTCTCTGAGCCCTATCCTCATAAAAGAAAATATTTCCCAGGAAGAGCATCTATCGCTTGAAGAAAAAAAATCTGATTTTCCGGGAATTTTTACCGACAAGACGGCCATTCGTGAATATGTCGATAGCTCTATTTTTTCCCATATTCTGGGATATGTCGGAAAAATTGACAAAAAAGAGCTGGCTGATAACAGTGATTATTTTCTTACGGACTACATGGGAAAACAGGGAGTGGAAAAAACATACGAAAAATATTTGAAGGGGAAAAATGGGGCAGTAAAAGTCGAAGTTGACTCATTGGGTAATGTGAAGAAGGAGAGGGGGATAATAAATCCTGAAGCAGGGAATGACTTGGTTTTGGGAATTGACTATGAACTTCAGAAAAAAATTTATGATGAATTAAGCAAGGTTCTGGAAACAACTGACACGCGAACAGCTGCGGCAGTAGCGATTGATCCAAAAAATGGAGAAGTCCGGGCGATGGTAAGCCTTCCCAGTTTTGATAATAATATTTTCTCTGGAAGAATTTCACAGGAAGATTATTCGAAATTAATCAGTGATCCTGCCAAACCTCTTTTTAATAGGGCGATTTCTGGAGAATATCCTCCCGGATCTACCATAAAACCACTGATAGCCTCGGCTGCGCTTTCGGAAGGAGTTATTGCGCCTTCAACGATTATTAATGGATTGGGAGGGTCGCTTAATATCGGGAATTTTCATTTTGGCGATTGGAAAGTGCACGGACCAAGCGATGTGCGTATGGCAATTGCCGAGAGTAATGATATTTTCTTTTATACTATCGGCGGCGGTTATGGAAATATTCAAGGATTGGGAATGGATAGAATGAAAAAATATGAAAATCTATTTGGCTGGGGAGATATATTGGGAATTGATATTCCTGGAGAATCATCCGGTTTTGTTCCTGACACGCAGTGGAAGCTGGATAAATTGGGAGAAAGATGGTACACGGGAGATGATTATCATTGTGCCATTGGGCAAGGCTTCATCAGAGCAACACCGCTTCAAATTGCGAATTATATAGCTGCGATTGCTAACGGAGGAACCCTGTATCAGCCGCGCGTAGTTTCTAAAATTATTAATAATAATGATGAAACTATAAATAATTCAGCGGTTGTGATTAGGGATAAATTTATAAGTCCGGAAATTTTAAAAGTAGTACAAGAGGGGATGAGAGAAACTGTTGTTTCAGGAACGGCGCAGACTCTTAAGGATCTTCCTGTTGAATCGGCCGGAAAAACCGGTACGGCTCAATTTGGGAGTGAAGACAAGACTCATGCTTGGTTTGCTTCCTACGCTCCTTATAATAATCCGGAACTGGCCATGATTGTTCTGGTGGAAGGCGGAGGAGAAGGGCATTCCAGCGCCTTGCCCGTGACAAATGAAGTCTACAAGTGGTATTTCGGGGAAAGAAACAAACAAAAAAATTAGCAATCATATCGGTTGACTGCTAAATTATTTCTGTTATAATTAATACTGTTAAATATTAGATGAATTAAAAACTATGAAAGAAATAAAAGTAAAACCGCTAGGAGACAATGTTTTGATTAAGCCGGAGAAAGCGGACAAAAAAACAGGATCCGGAATTTTTCTTCCCGAATCGGCATCCGAAGAAAGGCCGCAACAAGGAAAAGTAATCGAGATCGGAGAGAGCAAAGATATCCAAGCGAAGAAGAATCAAAAAGTTATCTTCAAAAGATACAGCGGAACAGAAGTGAAGATTGAAGGCGAGGAATATTTGATCGTGAAGAATGAAGATATTCTGGCGGTTGTTGAATAGAATTGTAAAAAATGATAATCAAAAATACCTCCCGAAGGGGGTATTTTTTTATTTGTAAATTTGTAATCGATTTGTAGATTTGTAGTTATTTTACAATTTCAAATCCTTTGTCTTTCCAGCTCGTCAATCCGCCTTTCAAGACTTTTACTAGCATAAATCCCAGATCGTAAAGGCGGACGCCGGCCTGGAATCCTTGAAATTCCGTGTCTCCATAAATATATATTTCTTTTGAGAAAGGTATTTTATCCGCCGATTTTTCCAGCTCGTCAAGAAAAATATTTTCCGCTCCAAAAATATGCCCGTCATCAAATGATTGTTTGGGTCTCATGTCGATAATATATTTAGGGTAATTTTTATTCTCAACTATTGCTTTAAGATCTTCCGGCGCAATGTAGTTTATTTTTGAATTATCGACAAATGAGTTGGGATTTCCGATCGATATAGTTCCTCCCCCAATATTTTTCCAAGCATCAAACCCTCCTTTTAAAATAAAAAAATTGTAATATTTATTTTTCTTCAGATAGTCGATTATCTTTGTATATTCTTCATCTTCAGTTGAATAACCGACAATTATTATGGTTTTTTCTTTAGATATCGCGTTTATCGATTCCTCCGAAACTGCGTTTATGGAATTCGCCAAATGCTCCATAGCATAGTCATCCGACGAGCGTATGTCTAAAATTTTCAAATCTTCACTGCTTTTTAGTTTATTTTTAAAATCTTCAGAAGTAATTTTGGGATAGTTCAATATTTTTTGCTCAATTTCATTTTCGGAATTTTTCTTGAATAATTCGGATCGGAAAAAGGTAAAGATAAAGACCATGGCGATTAGAGCTACGCCAATGAGGATTACCTTGTTGTTACTTTTGTCGTTTAGTTCCATAGTATTTTGAATCACGAATTATGAATCACGAATTATGCAAATTTATTTTATAGGGTTTTTTAATTTAGTGTCTTAATTCATGATTCATAATTCGTGATTCACTTCAGATTGCTTCCAACAAAGTCTTTGTATCCGTTGATGAAATCTTTAATACTCGCTGGATTTTTCCCTTCCAATTGGACTTCTTCCAATATTATCGAACCTTTCGCTGCCTTTACTTTTATTTCTCCGTTTAATTCAAACACTTCTCCTATTCCATATTTCACGTCAGGCTTATTGTTATCCAGCCTTATTTTTTTAATTTTGATGCGAAGAATTCCATTTTCTTTTTTCCAAACAGAGAAAATCCCCGGCCAAGGCTGAAAAGCGCGATACTTGTTGTATATATCCTGGGCGTTAGAATTCCAGAAAATATGCCCGTCTTCTCTTTCAATAAGCTGGCAATAGGTGGCTTTTGTTTCATCTTGCTCAAAAGGCTTAATTTTTCCATCCACCCAAAGCGGGATAGTTTCTAAAATCAGTTTTGCGCTAATGGGCGCAATTTTTTTGGTTAGTGTTTCTGTTGTTTCATCCGGATAAATTTGGAATTTTGTCTGCACAAGAATATCTCCGTGATCCATTTTCTCATTCATAAGCATTATCGTTACTCCGGTTTCTCTTTCTCCGACAAGGATTGCATTTTGAATAGGGGATGGTCCGCGGAATTTTGGAAGAAGGGAAGGATGGATATTGATGCTTTTATATTTTGGAATTTCCAAAATTTCTTTGGGAATAATTTTTCCATAAGCGGCGACTATGATTAAATCAGGATTCAGCTCTTTTGTTTTTTTGATCAATTCTTCGTCTAGTTTTTTCGGTTGGAGGACGGGAATTTTTTGTTTCTCTGCGAATTCTTTCACTGGCCCGATCCTTAACTCCTGCTTTCTGCCGGCTTTTTTGTCCGGCTGGGTAATGACTGCCAAGACGCGGTATTTTTCCCTGACAATTGAAGCCAAAATTTCTTTGGCAAAGTCAGAGGTGCCCATGAAAATTATTTTTATATTTTCTTTTTCCATACTTACTTTCTTTTAATAAAGACAATTCCGTCCAGATGGTCGATTTCGTGTTGCATTATCCTGGCCAGGAGGCCCTCAGCTTTTTTCTTTGTTTCTTTTCCTTCTTCATCGACGTATCTAACTTTAATTTTTGCCGATCTTTTGACGGGAAAAAATTGTCCCGGAAAACTCAAGCATCCTTCTTCACTGATTTCTTTTTCTCTAGAATAAGAAGTGATTTTCGGATTGATTAAAGCAAAAACATCCCCGCTATATTGAATAGTGCAGATACGAAGCGATTCTCCGACTTGAGGCGCAGCCAGTCCGGCTCCATCCGCTTTTTCCATAGTTTCTTTCATTCCCTTGATAAGCTTTTGGATTTCTTCGTCAAGCGGTTTTTTCACCTTCTTAGTTTTTTTGTCGAGTATTTTGTTGGGGTATAAGATTATTTCCATAGTGTTGTTAATTTATGTTTATCGGATCAACATCGATAACCCATTCGCTTCCGAGATTTTTGAGGGTTCTGTTCAATTCCTCTGGGATTTCCAGGCAACTTAATTTTATCACAATCTGATGGCGAAATTTGTCCCGAACCTTGGAAAGCTGGGGAGTGAATGGCTGAAAAACGGAAATATTTTTGTCTCTTTCTGAAAGAATCTTCATTCTTCCAAAAATAAAAGCGGATTCTTTCTCGATATTAGCTTTAAAAAATGTTCGAAGAGTCAATTTTATCATTCTGGAAAAAGGAGGATATTTCAACGCTTTCCTTTGCTCAATTTCGTTTTCATAAAATTTTTCAAATTCAGATCCGGCTATTGATTTTATTACCGGATGTTCGGCGCTGTATGTCTGGATAACTAATTTCGTATTTTGGCCGTCCCTGGTCTTTTGAAGCGCCCCTGACAAGATTTGGAAAGCTTTTTCGTCAGAATTATATTCCGAAAAACTGAGCAAGTCGTCGGCGTTTATGATACCAATCAATCCCAATTTGGGCAAATCCCAGGCTTTCAAAATTGTCTGCGTCCCTATTATTATATCAAATTTTCCGGAATTTATCTCGCTGATCAGATTTTGTTGGTCGTTCCTGCTTTTCAGCGATTCAAAATCAATGAGTTTTGTTTTGGCTCCCGGAAATATTTTCTTGATTTCTCTTTCGATGGCCTGATTTCCAATCCCGACATTTTTAAATTCAGTCCCTTTGCATTTCGGGCATTTGGCAAAAATATCGGTTTTATAGGTACAATGCAGACAGCGGTAGACTCCGCTTTTGTCATAGATAAGCGCCCTTTCGCACCTGGGACAGCGTAGAACTTCTTTGCAACTGGCACAGACAGAAAAAGAACTCATCCCGCGCTTGCTTACAAACAAAAATACCTGTTTTCCATATTTAAGCGTAAATACGATTTCCGAAACCAATTTTTTGCTTAGCAAAATATCTTTTCTCTTTTTGCCGTCTCTGCTCCAGCCTTCTTTTCTCAAATCTATAATTTCCGCAGAATCTTGAATCTTGAATCTTGAATCTTGGATTTTATTAGAAATTAGGCAATTAGGTGAATTAGAAATTTTATAATATGTTTCAATACTCGGAGCAGGCGAGGATAAGACTAATTTTGCTCTATGCAACTTGGCCAATTTTTCTGCCACTTTAACGGCATTATATCGCGGATTCATATCCCATTGCTTATAAGAAATATCTTGTTCTCCATCAACAATTATTAAGCCTAAATTATTGAAAGGCGCGAAAACTGCCTGGCGGGTGCCGATAATAATTTTCGCTTCGCCTCCGTCAGCTGGCGGATTTATTTTCTGATAACTGGCGTATAATTCTCCTTTGGTCATTTTGCTATGGAAAAGCGCGATTGAATTTTCGTCGAAATATTCTTTGATAATATCCAGCGCTTCATAGGAGATAGGAATTTCAGGAACAAGAATTAGTGTTTGTCTTTTGGACTTTATGGTTTTATTTATTAATTCCAAATAAATTTCTATTTTCTCTCTTCCGGCAATAAGTAGAGATGAATCATGAATCATGAATTTTGAATCATGGCCTATTATTTTTTTGACTATGTCTTTTTGTTCATCACTCAAGTCTACTTTTTTTA
>JBBABD010000035.1 GCA_041657845.1 Parcubacteria group bacterium | reverse complement strand
TATTGGGGAATTGTTCAGGAAGAAAGCGGAGGGAAAACGCTTGCTACTTCAATAACAGCCGAGGTTATCAATGGGGATGATTTTTTGGGAGAAACCGCATTAAAGAATCCCGGAAAATTTTTAGCCAGCATAATTTCTAATTTGCCTGGGCAGACGATTTTTCTTATTCGAATGGCTCTTATTGTTTTTGTAATGATTTTAATTTCTGGACTTGCGATGAATTTGTCTCCGAATTTTTATAAAAATAGAAGATGAACAAAAATAAAAATAATTTTTGGCTGGATTTTTTTCTCCTGTTTCTTTTTCTTATCATAGGAACTTTCTTTTTCTACCGCGCAATTAATGCTGCCGGACCATATGATTACACTGCGCTTGAACCAATTCCGGGAACTGCAAATACCGGAGCCGATCTCAAACTTTACATCGAAGCAATATATAAATTTGCCATTTGGACTGTCGGAATTGCGGCTGTCTTGATGCTGACCATCGGAGGATTTATGTATATGGTTAGCGCAGGAAACACTTCCAAGATGGACACAGCCAAAAAAATAGTAACCGATGCCATCTTGGGGCTCATCATTGCCCTGGGCGCTTATCTCATCCTTTATGTTATTAATCCTGATTTGGTAAAAATTACGATAACGATGAAATCGCTGGGAGGCGGAACAGTAACAGAATCGAAACCAAACCCAAATACTCCTCTTGCACCAAATTCTAGCGGATGCAGCGCGATTGTATCTGCAGCACAAGCGATGAAAAATCAAGGATGCCAGTATGATCAAGGAAAAAGAAATGGATGCGTTGGAAGTCCTGGATATACTGATTGCTCTAATTTTGCAGGAGGGGCTTATGCTAAAGCTTCCTGCAGGAAACCTGGTAATGTAGCAAGAGATTTTTATTCAGGAGGTGAAAGCGTAGGCGAAGCTAGTTCGCTTAAGGCAGGAGATGTTTTGGCCACGTTAACTCCCAATCCTCATGTGGTTGTGTGTGAAGGAAGCGGATGTTCAACAGTCATCCATGCTTCAGGAAAAAAAGCAGGGATTAAAGAATCGAATGGAAGCTACTACCTGAACAAAAGTGATATCAGAGTGATAAGAGCTTCGCGGTATTGCGATTCTTGCGGAAACTAAAAAATTTATTTGGTTATATTTATGGATAGAAAAAAAATAATTGCTATTTCAATGTCGGTTTCTTTTATTGCTACTGCGGCCATATTTTACTATTTTTATTTTCAAGGGAATCAAGCAAGCCAGACAAGCAATGCAACGGGCAAAAGTCAAAATAAGCTTGAGCTAAAAACTCCCATCGCTGTTTCCAATAATATTGAAAACAGTAGTAATAATTTCTACTACGTTCAAGATCTCAAAAATTCAGAAGAAATTAAAAAAGCATTTAATGAATATACAAACAACAAGTCGTCTCTTGCTCAAAATAAACAATTATCCTGGAATAGGATTGCTAATAAAGAAAAGGAAGAAGTTTCATTAGATGATCTTTCTGTAGCAGTTGGCTTCAAAATAAATGACAAAATTAGCACTCTTTTTAATAAGAATGAGTACGATTTAATAATTTGCTCGCCAGAAAATTCTTCCCAAAGTTATGGGATTGTTTTGGAAGTTGATCTTTTTAATAATTATCCGGATTTATATCAAGATGAAGTGAATTTTATGAAAACCTGGGAAGGATCAATGCTTAGCGATCTTCATGAGGTGCTTTTCCCAGGAGTAAATTTTAGCCAAAGTGAACTGGACAAAAAACTTGAATTTAAAGATGGTAGATATCGTTATGCGGAAGTAAAAGCCGGTGGTTCAATGTATTATGAAATTATTGACGATTACATCATTATATCATCTTCAGCATTATGCGTAGATAAAACATCATTAGAAATTTTTGGAAGTGATTAATTTTTTACTAAGAGTTATTTCTCTTGTTTTTTTGTCAAGAATAATGCTATCCAAAAAACCAAAGCCAGATCATTTTTCCAATAAGTAGTGTCAAATATTCCGTGGAGTAAAATGTAGATTATGATTCCAGCAAAAACAGCCAGAACGGGGTTGTTTTTTATTTGAGCTAATATATTTTTAAACCAGAATAGTATAAGAATCGCGAAACCAACAAATCCAATGATTCCGCTTTGAAGCCAAAAAGCCAAGTATAAATTGTGAGGCTGGGGCACTGCCCATTCCAAATAAGGAGGAAAATATTTCTGGTATTCTAAATATTTATTTTGAAAATTTCCCGGTCCGATTCCAAAAACTAGATTATTTTTTAGCATTAAAGTTGAAGACTTCCAAATCATCATTCTGGAATTTAGCGATGAACGCTCGGAAAAAGCATTATTTAATTTGAGATTTCCAAGTTGGGTTAAAAATGCGATAAAAATTATTAGCAAAGAAATTAGAATAAACTTCTTGCTCAATTTTTTTGTAATAAATCTGACAATTGATAAACTAATAATTATTGACACCCAAGCAGCATAAGAATAGGTTAAATAAATTATAAATAAAATTATAAACAGCGATAACGGTATTATATAATTTTGAATTTTGAATTTTGAATTTTGAATCAATTTTGAATTTTGAATTTTGAATAAGTAAAACCCTATGAATATTGCCGGCGATAGATACATTGCCAGATAATTGGGCGAATTATAGAAAGCCTGAAGCCTTCCATCATAAGTGAGATAGCCGTAAAAAAAGTATTCTAAAGCGGCAAGACTTACCGCAAAAGCAGAAAAATAAAGAGTTTTCAGTATTTTTTCAACTTCCTCTTTTTCTTTTATAGTCTGAAATAAGACGAAGCCAAATAAAATCGGATCAAAAAACCAGCCTTTAATTATTCCAAAACCGGTTTGATAATTTTTGTTAACCAAAGTGGATAATATAAGTCCGATAAAGATTAAAGCGATTGAAAAAATATATATTTTATAACTTGCGTATAATTTCTTCCAATCAATTTGAGGTTTTTCGAAAATCCAAGAAACGAAAGTCAGATAAATTAAAATTTCCAAAATATTAGTTGGAATTTTAAATAGGTTAAATCTAATTAGATAAGTCGGGATTAAAAAAACCGTAGCGAAGATTAAAATTTTGGTGAGTTTATTCATTCTTAATCTTGATAATACTTAAAGCGATAATAGCTAAAAGCAAAGGAAGAACATGGATGGAATATAAAGGAGTTTCGAAAATTGAATGGACGGAAAATATTATTAAGCTTATGGCTCCGGCTAAATAGAATTTATTATTTTTTCCTAATCTTATAAAACTCAAAATAGAAACAATAATTAGCCAAATGAAAATTAGAGCGTTTAATATTCCGGTTTCGGCGGCAATATCCAAATATAAATTATGGGAATAAATCGGTTCCCGATAATTGGCGCTAGGCTTTATTTTCAAGGCATAATTGCCAATCCCGACTCCCAGAGGATTATTTTTGATTACTTCCAGTGATTGTTTCCACGTCTCAAGTCTTCCGGAATTTGATCCTTCGCTTACATCAAAACTGGAAGCCAATCTTTGGCTTATGGGATTTGGAAACATTATTATCGCTGCAATAATTAAAATAAAAATATTGGTAATAACAAATTTTTTAAGAGAAAATCTTCTGACTAGTTCTTTTTTGAAAATAAAAAGCGTGAAAATTAATCCCGCTAGAAGTCCTAAATATCCTCCGCGGGAAAAAGTAAAAATATCAGTTATTAAAATTAGCGCAGATATTATCAAATATAGGTTACTTTTATTTTTCCAAAACAAAGCGATGGCAAATGGCAAAAGCATTCCCAGATAAAAAGAAAACATATGCGGATCCGGGAAAAAAGCGATAGCTCGCATGTAAGTATTCCCTGAGATTTCAACCAACCAGCTGGGATTTTGAAAAACGGATTGAGAAAAGCTGTTTCCCAAAAACGGAGTGATAACTTTTTGCCAAAGCGAGAAAGTTCCGTTTATCCCGATGAAAAATTGCAAAGCAAATTGGAATAATCCGACCAATGAAACCAGGCCAGCTCCGTAAACCAAGAATTTGATAATTTTCACGTCTCTGCCATCTCGAGTGAGCGGTAGCGAATCGAGAGATCTAATTAGATTCCTCGACTCCGCTTCGCTTCGCTCGGAATGACATATAGATGCCACAACGAAGTAGATCGGAATAAATGAGAGCAAAAATAGCAATTTGCGATAAGCCCAATCAGTATTTTGGGCGAAAACCAGCGAAAAAGCGCTTAAAAAAAGAAAAGAAAAAAGCAGCAAAGTCTGGATTTTGTTAGGAATAAAAAACTTTTTTTGAGCCAAACTTTTCAAAAGCCAAAGAATACCCAGAAGCAACACAAAAACCCGTCCTGATGCCAAATCAACGCCCTCGGAGGCATTGAGAGCTAGTTGGAAGGGAAGATAGAGACAGAAGAGTAGAAGTAATTTATAAAGCATATTTATAAAATGTCTAATTGACCTAATTTCTAATTAACCTAATAAAATTCCAAATACCCAATAGATGAGAAATGAAAGATAGCTTTATCTTGTTATAACAGTGGATCTGATTAATTTTAACAGGTTTGTTGCTATTTTTCCAAAGTGCTTTTCGAAATAATAATCTTGCGATTCATAATATAGTTTTTTCTGTTTTTTTTTGTCTTCAAAGCTTTTTCCTCCAAAATGTTTAACGGTAAATTTCGGATTATATATTATTTTATAACCTAAATTTCTAGCGCGCTGGCAAAGGTCGATGTCTTCAAAATATAGGAAGAAGTTTTCGTCAAATCCTTTTAGCTTTTCAAATAATTCTTTTTTGATAAACAGGCAAGCTCCGCTTACCCAAGCGCATTCTACCGACTCATTGCTTTCCCATATTTTTTTGCTTCTTTTTAGTCCGATATTGTTTAATAGTATATCCGATAAATTAACTTCTTTCCCGGCGCACCATTCTTGAATATTATTATTATTTTCATCAACAAGTTTCGGTCCGATTATTCCAATAGCAGAATCTTTTTCAAATTCGGAAATTATTTTTTCAAAATAATCAGAAACTATTTCCGTATCAGGATTTAAAAAACACAAGGTTTCTCCTTGTGCTGCTTTGGCGCCGACATTGCAGGCATATCCGAAGCCTTTATTTTCCAAGGCAGTTATTATTTTGATATCTTCCGAATGAGTTAGGATATCATCGCAACTATTTACGACGATAATTTCCTTGGAAATATTTTGAGTATTATTAAAAACAGAAGCCAGGCATTTCTCGAGATAATCCTTGCTGTTATAATTTACGATTATAAAGGATATTTGGGGTTTTCTTTCCATTTTTTGAAGTCTAAGTAGGCTTTTTTAACAGTGGGTGCATAGCGGTTTCTGTTATTCAGATTATCCGCCATATTTTTTATTTTTCTAAGGTAAAGATATGGATGAGTCAACATTCTGAAAGCCGGAGGAGTATTTTTTTTGAAAAAAATTAATCCGGAAAGAACCAGCCAATAAATTTTATTGGATAAATCCAATTCGCTTTTTTCACAGTGGATTACTTTTGCGGTTGGAACAACCATTGAATCAAAACCTTCCTTTTTTGCTCTTAGGCAAAAGTCAGCGTCTTCATAATACAAAAAATAATCTTCAGAAAGAAGGCCTATCTTTTTAAATACTTCTTTCTTGACCAGCATAGCGCACCCGGTGACATATTGTGTTGAAAAAGCGTCTTTTTTATTCGGTCTTTCGTTGATGTGGATAGCTCTCATTTTCGACCAAATTATTTTTCCTCCAGAAAACCAAATATTTCCACTTTCATTGTATATAATCGGACTAAAAATACCGGCTTTCGAATTTTCCGCCGATTCAACTAATTTCGATAAAGTGTCTTTTTCTAAGAAGGCATCATTATTGAGAAGAAAAATATAATCTGCCATCTTTTCCAGAGCAAAGCGAATGCCAACATTATTTCCGGCTGAAAATCCGGAATTTGTGGCATTTTTAATAAAGTGGAATTTGGGATAAAGATTTTTGGCAAGCTCGAAAGAGCCGTCCTTGGAATCGTTATCAACAACTACTGCTTCAAGATTAGGATAGTCAGAACAAAAAACGGAATCAAGGCAATGCTTAATCGCGTCTTTTCCGTTATAGTTTAATATTATTACGAATATTTTGTGAGCTTTTTTCATTTTAATATCCCACGAATTACGAATTTAGTACGAATATGCAAATAATTGAATTGACAATTTTTTAAATTCGTATATTTGTATCTGATTTGTGATTTGCGGGGTTACCCGATGGGTTCTTCTGGAAAAATTTCTTCAATTTGAATTTTTTCCCGATTGAAAAGGCTTTTGATTTCGTCCTGTGAGATAGCTTTGGTTATGTAGAGAAAAATAAGATAAACAGCAGTACTTCCCAAAGCTATCATAAAAAAATTAAATCCTTGAAAAATAAAAAGAAATAGAGACATAGCTATGCCGGAAGCGAACATGCTGCCGATATTG
The DNA here is from genome assembly GCA_041657845.1 of Parcubacteria group bacterium. Lineage (NCBI taxonomy): Bacteria > Parcubacteria group bacterium. The sequence continues at coordinate 1,309 of JBBABD010000035.1, read as the reverse complement.
TTTATTCGCGGAGTATATCGGAGATATTTTTTAGAAAGATAAAATCCAAAAATTGCCACTAGCATTTCTGTGAAGACGGAAGTATATGAAGCTCCGAGGTATGAGTAACGCGGAATCAGATAGAAATTAATTGAGATATTGAAAATGGCGCAAAATCCCAAAGCGATCATTAATTTTTTTTGAAGATTCCCAGCTAAAAGGATGTTGTTAAAGAAGCTTCCGAAGAATATAAACGCCAGAGAGAATATTATTATTCGAAGAACATTGGCCGACTCGGCAAATCCTCCTCCGCCAATCAGCTTAATGATTCCATCCGACAAAAACAATGTCCCGACAATTATGGGGATTATTAGTATTACGAAAAACTTGAATGTTTTATCGGAAATATTGTGGAATTTTTTTTTGTCAGTAAAAATATAACGCGCAGTTAATGGAAGAATGAGCCCAATGATCATTGCCGGAAAGAAGGTGATGTTTTCAATAACTTTGTAGGCGGCGTTATAAATTCCCACATCGGAACTGGATCGCATCATTGAAAGCATAATTGTGTCAGTTTTGAAGTAAAGGAAGGTTATGACAACAGCGATTCCCATAGGAAGCGATTCTTTGATGAATTTTCTCCAGTAGCCAAAATCGACTTCGAATTTGAATTTGACATACCGTCGGCTGAGAAGAAGGATCACAAAAAAATTAAAAATCATGTAGACAAGAAGAGAAAAAATTATCATTGAGAACCCCAAGTCCATTTTTACGGCAAATATTATAATTCCCATTTGGATGACCTTGCCGATGAGTTCCGTGATGGCAACTTTATCCATCGCCAGGTATTTTTGGAATATTCCATTAAGAACTGAATAGGCGGAAGAAAAAACAAAAGACGCAGCTGCGATAATTATTCCCAATTTTAAATCATGCGAATACGGCAGAAGAAAAACTAACGGAGAAAAAAGAAAAACGATAATTGCAGAAGTGAGTCTTAAGGAAAAAACATTTCCCATTATCTTCTTTTCATCGGAGCCAACTCTTGAAATTTCCCTAGTAGCGACGGAATAAAGGCCAAGATCAGCCAAAGATCCGAAAAAAGAAAAAAACGCAAGCACAGTTGCGTAATCTCCGAAGCCGTCTCTGCCAAGGTAGCGGGTGATAAAACCAATTGATACTAATGCTAAAACAGTAGCTAATATTTTGGCAGTAGCGTTGAAAAAAACATTGTAGGCAATTTTTCTGGCAACAGCCATAATCGGTAATTTTTAATTTCCAATTTTTAATTTTTAAATAAATTATAATGCTAAAATTTTTAAACATTAAA
>JBBABD010000034.1 GCA_041657845.1 Parcubacteria group bacterium | reverse complement strand
TCTCGATATTTGCCTGATGTTCTTCCAACGTTTTGGCGCAATGGATTTGCCTGTCGCTGTCGTGAAGATAATACAAACAATCCGTTTGAGCCGGGTTAAGCACCGCTTCAATCGCGTCCAGGCCCGGATTGTCGATCGGATAAGGCGGTAATCCCTTGTTTTTATAAGTATTATACGGCGAGTCGATAGTTCTGATATCATCCGCCGTAATCGGTGCCCACCAGCCTGTGTCGGTTTTACCTCTCGCGTATTGCACTGTTGCATCAATTTCCAGGCTCATATCACTATTCAGTCTATTCCAAAGTATTCCCGCGATCATAGGCATATCGTCTTTTCCTCCGGCTTCCCGCTGGATAATCGAAGCCAGCTTCAGTCCGGTGGTCCATTTAATATTTTGCTGGGCAAACTGAGTGACATAAGGCGCAAATTTTTCATCGAAATTTCTGGTCATCCGATTGGCCATATCCAATCCGCTGTCCGAAACCGGTATAAGGTAAGTATCCGGGAAATATGTTCCCTCGATATAATCGATTTTCATTTTAGTGATCGACGTATTCCACCTATCAAGATCTTCATCGCTCCAGTTGAAAGTTTTGGCCAGAAGCTCTCCGATTTGTTCCTTTCTCCATCCTTCGGGAATAACCACCCATTTCATATCAGGAGAAGAAGTAATCTTCGTGGCAATTTGCCAAGCGCTCATGTTTTTTGAAACATTGTAACCATCAACCGCTATTTGTTTATGTTTGAAAAATAGAACTAATTTTAAAGCCACTTTATTTTTAATTAATCCTTGGCTTTTCAGCTTATCCAATGTTTGTGTTTCAGTTTGGTTTCGATTGACAATAAAAACAACTTTTTCTTCCTGCAATTGAGGTGCGGAAAAAAATAGGTGGTACATCATAAACAAGCCTGCGATAATAATTACCACTAGTCCGATAATAATTCCGTATTTTTTTCTACTCATAATTTCAGTTTCCAATGAATATAAATATCAGTGTAAAATAAATTCAACATTTCAATTCAACATTTTTCTGATTTTTTCAGTTATTTTTTCGGGATGCTTTTTTATATCCAAGCCCCATAACCTCAAAACTTTATATCCGGCCTTTTTTAACAGCATTGATTGTCTTTTGTCTCTACGGATGTTGTCTTCGATTTTTCTCCTCCAAAACTTCGGTATTTTATTTTTCCATTTTTCGAAATCTTTTCCATGCCAGAAATCGCCATCGGCAAAGATAGTTAATTTGTTCTTTAAAAAAACAACATCGGGTTTGCCCGGTAAATTTCTGACATTTTTTCTATATCTTTTCTTTTTCCAAAAAGGATTCACTATCTTCAATAATTTCTTCTCTATATCGGTTCCAGTCGTTCCAACCTTCGACATCAACACACTTCTATCTTTTTTTGATAATCTGTCCATATGAATCAATCCTGACGATTTTTTGCATTATCCAGTCTTCCGAAAAGATGAGACAGTAAGCTAAGCATATCCAAGCAATCCTCTTCCGAGAAAAGTCCCGTGTCAACCAATTTTTCTTTATATTTCGGAAAACTGTGATCAAGAGGATTTCTGCAACCGGCAACAACTCCCTTGGATAAAAAATGCTGACCATTTTGAATTGTTCTCTCGGTAACCGAGTTGCAATCCGTAATAAGTAATTTTCCGTTTCCCAGGTTGAATGCTTTGTCCATATTATTCGAATCATTTTGATCGTCAACTTGAGCTTTATCTTTTACTTCTGAAATATAAAGCCTCGAGGCTAATTCGGTAGCTTTAAAATAGTTTTTGTTCACATAGTCTTCTTTGGCAATATCTTTTATTTTCGGATGCAAATGCCTCCAATGATATCTGGGATATTCCGGAACAATTTCATGAATACTTTTAACCGCTTTATTCGCAATTTCCTCTGGAAGTTCCGACTCTTTGGTTATAGCACTCAAAATAGGTTCCATCTTAACCCTTATATCTTCCGGTAATTTGCTGAACCAATCTGTAATATTCACTCCTGTTTTTTCGGTTATTTTTTTCTCTCTTGCTTCCGCTCTTCTCTTTCTCCAATCCTGTTCCATCCAATTCAACATGGATCTCAAATAAATTCTCAGTTTTTCCATTTCGGGATGACCCCAGTTAAGCATTTGCCTGTTTGTTGAAATCACATCCTCTCCCAAGTCATCAACAAAATCAACTTCAAGCCACCCGGTCAGATAAGAAAAAAAGTGGCTCGAAGTACTGTCGGAAAAATATTCTGGCCAATTTACCAACTTTTTTCTCGAGAAAAGTGTGACACCCCGCATATTCGTTTTAGGCGGTATTGGTTTTTCGGTTGTAAATAGATATCCTGTAACTTTTTCTTTATTCGGATAATCGGAATCCATTTTAATATCGGGCTGAACGTTCCAATCGACTTCTTTCTTGAGATCGGCATATTTCTTGTCGTTGTTCACCGAAATAGAATCGCCTGAATTGTGCTGAATGGTTATACTGAAACTCGGATCAAGAATAAAAATTCTGGATAAGCTAACCGATAGGTCTTCAGGAGCAAAATCACTTTCTCTTTGTATTTTTCTCAAAATAATCATTGTGCCATGTTCTTTGTGAGAACATCGTTCATCTTTTTTTATGAGTGTCGGACTATATTCTTTATCGGAAGAATTTTTTATGTCTTCCCATTTCATCAAAAACACATTTTCTTTCCCGTCTTTTTTGGATGAAATTTCTATTTCATGAGCGATACCAAAAAAAGCCAACTTCCCCAAACCCTTTTTTCCTATAGCCTTCCTACCTTTTGCCGATATTTTATCACCATCTTCAGCTCTTCTGTTTCTTCCTATTCTCAAAAATTTTTGGTTGATATCATCGAAACTCATGCCTATACCATCGTCGCTAATGATAATTTCTTTATTTTTGTCTTTGTCCAATAATATTATTTTCACATTGTCGGCATCGGCATCATAAGCATTAGCAACAAGCTCGGCCAATACCGGAGGTAAGGTGGAGTACATACGAACACCCAGATGTTCGATAGTAAGCGGATCAAAAGTCATCGTTAATTTATTGTTTTGTTTATCGTTTTTTGTCATAACTTTTAATTATCGATTTCCCAAGTTGCTTTGCAAATAATGGGGGGACCGCATTTCCGATCATTTTGGCTATTTCCGATATACTTTTCCCGACAAATTCGAAATCTTTTGGGAATGTCTGTATTGATGCCCCTTCACGTAATGAAATGGCACGATTTTCTTCCGGATGAGTAAATCTACCGTTACTGATACTGAAAAACTTTGTCGTAATCGTTGGCGAAGGTTTATCCCAAGACATCCTTGCGTAATTATCGGTAAACTGTTTTTCCTTCCCTGCATAACAATCGAGATTGTATTTTTTATTTTTCTGCCATTTTTCTCTTCCTCCACCATTTTTGGGAGTAAGCTTCAAACGTTCCATATTCTTTTCCGACAAACCGGAACAAGTATGCAAAAAAAGTGTCGCGTCTCTGTGCCCTGCTTTTATTTTCGAAAATCCGTTTTTTTCACCTATACATTCATTCAATAATGTTCTTTTGTTTTTTCTTTCGGGTAATATGGGATTATTTACACGTGAAGCTATTAATGTAAATCTTTTTCGCATTTGAGGAATGCCATACCATGACATATCGACAATTTCGCAAACAACCTCGTACCCGTTCCTTTTTAGAAAATCAATAAAACCACCCATTGGAGATTCTTTTTTTGAAGAAATTCCCGGCACATTCTCAACAATTACATATCCAGGCAAAAAATACTCGACAAACTCTTTAAAGTTTACGATTAAATTTTTTGTTTTTTTTGATTTTTCTCTTGTAGTATTTATGATGCTCCAATACTGACAAGGTGCGCATCCAACAAAAACCATAGCATCATCTTTCTTCGAAATTTTCATTTCTTTTTGCAGGTCTTTCGGCGAGAATTCCGAAACATCTTTATGTAAAAAAACACTACCAGGATTATTTTTTTCGTAAGTTTCTTTACAAATAAGATCATTGTCTATGCCTGCCAATACTCTTATCCCAGCCTCTCTTAATCCATAAGTCATTCCCCCAGCTCCACTAAAAAAATCTATTGCTTTTATTTTTTTTGTTTTTTTCATATACTATTCGATAGACATTATGCTTAGTCGTATTTTTTCGCAAAATTGAATCATCGTTTTATGTTTTTATCCTACGACAAAAACGGGTATTTAACAAGCATTCATATTTTTTGTCACTTGATATAAAATATGGTTTTATTGATTTTTGTCCAGTTAATAACATCCTTTTCTTGCTCTTCTGATCATATCAACCACCTCTCTGGCATTCACATCTTGCTCATAAATTTCATCCAGCTGCGAATCGGAGTATTTACTGAAATATTCGAATCTGGCATCTTCCAGTTCTTTTTCACTGTCATCAAAAACTTTTTCAATTAATTTGTCTATGCTCATTGTTTTTTTATTAGTTGTTAAAGGCGATTTTCAAAAAATTTTCCCATCCTGTGTCCGAGGCCTAAACTGCGATATTTTTTAACACATCGAAGGAAACATAGGCCTCCGGCATCCGCTTAACGAAAATTAATTTTTTTATTTTTTTATTTCTTCTTTAAGTTAATAATTACTTCGCTGGATATTTATTGTAGCACTCATCTCTTTCTCCTCTTCGTAGTTCGTCATGGGAATTTGAGATGGCAATCGGTAACGTGCAGTTCTTGGCTCTACCCAATCGCTTGCATGACGAATCCCATCTGTCTATGTAAAGTTGTTCCGCATAGTTTAAACATTTTTCTCTGCCGATTTCTTTTAAGAATTCATCCTCTCCTTTAAATTTTGCTGTGCTTTTGTAAGTCTTGTAGCATTCATCCATCGCATCTGTTTTTTCTTTTTCAAGAGGAAGATAGTTTAGAGGGGGCATAGTACAGTCATCTTCCCGTTTAAGTTTATGGCATTCTACATTTCTTTTCTCTATATATTTGTTGTAAGCCTCTTGCTTGCATTCAAATCTTTTATTGGCAATTGCAACGTCTTCGTTGTCTTCGCTCTTAACTTCCTTGGTATTGCTCACAGTACCCGCAGATTTGGGTTTCTGACTGACTGGAGAATTGTAATCGCTACAACCTGAGAGAAGAAATACTGCACCCAGTATACCGACAATAGCCAGTATTTTTGTTTGTTTGATTTTTCCCATAGTTTTTTGTTTATTTAATTACTTTTGCATAACAAAAAGGGACAACCCCCTAGGGTCGCCCAGTCGCAAAACCAGTCGTGTACCTTTCGGAGAGTTGCCCCTTTATATACACGACCAGTCCAGGCTCTTGAAAGTCTGGTTGGTTTTGCGACTGGTATTTTGTTATTTTCATTTTATCTTTTTAAAGAACTACCGTCAATCTGTCCTCGCAAGCGTCCAATATTTTGAGATAGTCCATCTCTTCTATCCATATCCTTCTGAGCGGAAGTTTATCCTTCGGAAGCCTGCCTTTGAACGCTCCCATTTTTCTCAGTTGTCTTGTCCATTTATCCAGCGGCCCTTTGTAATCCGACGGAGGAATCGCTGGAAGGTAATGCTTTTTGCAGTTGCACATATTTTTTTAGATTAAAAATTAGTTAACGAACGATTGATTAGCATACTTCAGCTAACACCACCTCCTTTCTAAGTTTAGGGTTAGCGATATGTAAATACTTCTCTGTTGTTGCGATCGTAACGTGTCCGGCTAATATTTGAATGGTTTTAATGTCAGCACCTTTTTCCAGCATCCGAGTACAGAAGGAATGGCGCAGGCTGTGACAGGACACATTTTTCTGGATGCCAGCTCTTTTGAGATAACTTTTAACCAGTAGCCCGATTCGGCGATTAGTCATGCGCCTGCCGAAACTACTCGTGATCAAGGGCTTATCCGAATCAATGTTTTTTATAAACTTATTGATAAGCAGATTCAGTTTTATGTTAATCGGAATTGTTTGTTCTTTGTTTCCCTTGCGATGGATTTTTATAGTTTTATTCTTCGTATCCAGATCGCCGATGTTTAGATTTGCCAGCTCGTTTAGTCTCATTCCAGTTTCCACCAGTATCCGGATAATTACTTCGTCTCGTAGGCTTCCTGATTTCTCAACCGCTTGCACCAGCTTTTTTGTTTCATTCTCAGTAAGCCAGCTCGGCTCTTTGATTTCTACTTTCGGACTGGGTAATCCTTTAGTTGGATTTTCCTTAATCAATTTTTCGTCCTCAAGAAATTTGAAGAACATTCTAATTGAAGTCAGCTTTCGCCTTCGGGTAATCGGCTGGTTTTTATCCGATATAAAAGAAAGGAACTCACGAATGTGAGTCCTTGTTATTTTTCCTTCCGTAGTTACTTTTGAGAATTCTTGGAATTCATTCAGATCCCTTATATATGCAGTGGAGGAGTGAGGGCTTAGTTCTTTATCGACCTTCAGATAGGTCGCAAATTCGTTTATATATCTCATGGCTTTAGCTCTTTAATTTGGCTTGTTTAAAGCGTAACTAACATCGCATAGCGATGTTACCTCACACGTAAAGGAAGTCAACTTTTTTTCTCGCCGAGTTATCCACTCCACCAAAAGGATACAAAACGTGTATTATGCGACCTTACCGCCTGCACCGAATGAACGCATTTTTACGCCGTTATTTTAAATTTGCCTCGGTTTCTGCCAATTGCCGAAATATACTCCAGTGCTTGAATTTCCCGACTGGACGGCGTAAAGCACACTCATACCAAGACTGATAACATGATCGGAATACTTACCCGACTTGTGGTCAATTCTCCAACCGTAACTCTTCTCTTCAGCGTTCAAATTGAGTAATTCTTCCTCTAAAAATTTATTCGGAAAGATACGAATGAGTCCGTTATGAAAAAGGTAAAATAAGTTTTGCGATAACTTTTGAATTGAATTGGAAGTGAACGTGAATTCTTCCATCTTGATACTACCTCGCAGTCTTTCGGCTGTTCCCTTCATTTGCCAAGGGTCGAAAATGTTCCTGATGATATTGAAATTTTCATTCGCCCACACGATGTCTTTTTCCACATCTGCTATAAGAACGGGGGAAGATTTATTTCCGATATAAGTCTTCACATAATCCAAATAGATAAGCTTGTCGTCCGGGTCTTTGTGGCAAATAGTCATTACCGTTCTATCTCGCACAAGTCCTAAGTCAACCGCCAGATAATATTGAAGATTATCCTTACCACCGAGTTGGGGTTGGAGAACTGGGTCGATGCATTGATGAATTTCCTCTCTAGTCAAAAACGAGTTTTCTCCCTGACTCCATTTATTTTCATGGAGTCGTTGATAGACATGGGTTGGCAATCGTTTCTTTTGACTCTCCAGATATTCAGACGTAATCCAATCGCTCAGATTTTTCTCGCTCCAAAAAAAATACATATGGCTGTCTTTTTTCTGAATGCCCGCTTGGTATAAATCGTAGAGCAATGAAGTCTGGTCGCTTCCAGCGTAAGTCACAATGAACGTGAGTGGTTCGCGCCTCACTGGAGATTGGGTAAGCGCATCATATAAATCCCGATTGGGCTGATTCCATATTTCATCGAAAATAATAGCCGAGCCATTTAATCCATGCAGAGTTGGAGCGTCAGCCGACAAAACTTTATACAAGCTATTCGTGCTGGGAACGACAATCTCGTCTCGGTATATTTTGACTGAAGCCAAAAGTATAGGATTTCGTTCAATCGCTTTTTTGGTCATGGAAAAAATAATCTTAGCTTGGTCTTTATCGCCCGCCACCGAATATACCTCGGCATTCGTAACATCGGCGAAGAGCATATACAAAGCCACGCCACTGGCGAGAGTTGATTTTCCGTTCTTTTTAGGCACTCCCATCAGAGCCAAATTGTATTGGCGCAATCCGTTTTTATCTTTAGTCTGGAAAACATCTCGCAGGATTTTTTTCTGATAATCCTGAAGCACTATTGGCTTCATATCCTCAAGAATGTATTGTTCTTCAAGGAAGACACAAATGTCACGTTTATATTCCAGTAATTTTTCATTGGTTATTGGTTTCATCTTCTTTATCGAGGCTTAATTAAAAATATGGGAG
>JBBABD010000033.1 GCA_041657845.1 Parcubacteria group bacterium | reverse complement strand
TCCCTTTTCAAAACGGAAGAATTGGTCATTTTCTTCGTGAACTTCCATTCCGATTTCCTCTTTTGGTTTTAGGCTCATAAGAACCAGTTGGCTGTTTTTGCCAGTGTAAAGCACCTTGCGAAAATTTGTATTTTCCAAAGTGTCCTTTTCGATTTCTCCAAAAAATCCTTTCATATTGTTTCTTGTTAATAATTATTTTCAAAAGCAATTGCTATTACAATTTACTCCTGATTATATTTTAAATCCCTAAAAAATTTTAATCAAATTCAAAAATCGAAATACTAATCCCCCGATAATTATAGCAAATACTATTTTAAACCCAGTTATGCCCAACGCTTTTTTCCAGCCAAATTCTTTCCAAAGAGCAGCAATCGTGGCAATACAAGGGATATACAGCATACTTACCAATCCCAATATTATCATTTGAATTGGAGTCAGAACTTGAGCAAAGTTAGTCGTCCCGAGAAGCGTAGCCAGCATTACCAGGATAAGTTCTTTTCTCAAAATTCCGAAAATCAGCAACACTCCGGTAATGGCAGGCAAGCCCAGCCAATTCACTGTAATAGGAGAAAGAAAATCGGAAACGGGAGTTAGCCAACCAGCCAAATATATTCCTTGGATTATTATTCCAGAAATTATTATTATCGGTCCTGCGATAAAAATGAATTCTTTTAATCTAAACCACGTTTGCAAAAATATGGTTTTGAAATTGGGAATTTTGTAATCTGGCATATCCATAATAAGAGCAGTCGGCTCGCCGGGCAATATTTTAGAAGCCAGTATTCCCAAAACAATCGATATTAAGATCACAAAAGAATACAATCCGAAAACCCAACCAATTCCGATATATTTTCCCACCAATCCCATAATAATCACCGCCACAGCACTGCAAGGAACCAATGTCACCAGAAATCCCGTCAAAAATCTTTCTCTTTGAGTTTCCATTATTCGGCAAGAAAGACAAGCGGGAGTATTGCAACCGAATCCGAGCATTACTGGTATGCAAGCCTTTCCATGAACGCCCAGTTTGTGCATTAAATTATCAGTAAGAAACGCTACTCTCGCCAAATAGCCCCAATCTTCAAGAACAAACAGGCAAAGATAAAACGGAAAAATATATGGCAAAACAATTCCAACTAGAGCAATAATGCTTTCTACACCACTCCAAGCCAACGAAGATAAAAATGATATGCCAAAAATATTTTGAAAACTAATTTGCCATCCTGACGAAATTTGCTCCAGAAAAGATGAGAGATAATTTCCTAACTGAAAAATAAAAATAAAAACCAAAGTAAAAATCGCCAGCATAATCGGATAGCCCCAAATCCTATGCCCTGTCAAATTATCGAGCCATTCGCCAAAACCCATCTTCTGAGGTTTTTTGGTTGTCATCACCTCCGACATTATTTTGGAAACCAAACAGCATCTTTCATCAGCAATCACCACAGAAGAATCGTGCCCGTGAATTTTTTCAAGTTCCGAACAAAAAAATTTTGTTTCTTTTAAAATTTCTGGACTTTTTTCACTAAGTATTTTTTCTATTTGTTTGTCTTTTTCCAAAAGTTTTATAGCCACCCACCTTTTTGGATAAGCGATTTTTACATTTTTGAGGCTATCGGTTAATTTTTCTATTCGTTCTTCCGTTTCTTTTCCATATTTCAAAAATTCTCTTGAAGATTTTCTTTTTATCAAACTTATTCCTTCATCTAAACAACTGTTTATCCCCCGACCATAAATAGCTTCTATGGGGATAACTTTGATACCAAGAATTTTTTCCAGTTTTTTAGCATTGATTTCTATTCCCTTCCCTTTAAGCAAGTTTGCCATATTCAAAGCCATAACCATCGGCCTTTCCAATTCCAAAAGTTGCAAGGTAAAAATAAGATTTCTTTCTAAGTGTGTCGCATCAACCACATCAATTATAAAATCTGGTTTTTGAATGGCGATATATTCACGAGATATGATTTCTTCCAATGAATAAGTGGAAAGCGAATAAATCCCAGGTAAATCCAGAATATCAATCGTATATCCTTTGTAATGCAAAGTTCCCTCCGCTTTTTCCACTGTCTTGCCAGCCCAATTTCCAATATGCTGATGAAGCCCTGTCAGATAATTAAATATGACAGACTTGCCGACATTAGCCTGTCCTGCCAGCACGACATTCAGTTTTTTGTTTTTCATATTTGTTTGACCCATACTTTTGAAGCGATTCCCCTACCTAAAGCCAGCTTGCAACCCCTGACTTCAATCTCTATCGGACCGAAGAACAATGTTTTCTTTAAAACTTTTACAGGCGTGCTGAAAGTCAATCCTAAATCGGCTAATCTTTTTGCGGACTCCTTTCCAGCATCAATAAAGGCAATCTCCGCACTCTGATTCATTTTCAAATTCATCAGATTAATTGGTTTTTCTTCATTCATAAATTTATCCGTTATACATTTCAATTCTAACACAAAAACAGAGTTCTGGCTCTGCTTTTGCGATAAATTTCCAAAAATTATTGTGCCGTCCAGCCTCCGTCAACATATAGAATTGAGCCTGTGACATATTTTGATTCATCCGATGCCAAGTAAACGGCTGCGTAAGCGATATCATTCGGCTCTCCCATATGTCCCAAAGGCGTAGCGGAACAAATGCCTTTATTAGCATCTTCATTATCTTGCATTCCTTTAGTCATTTGAGTTTTAATAAATCCGGGAGCAATAGCATTTACCCTAATTCCATCAGGTGCAAGTTCTAAAGCGGAGGTACGAGTTAGTTGATTTACTCCTCCCTTGGAAGCGCAATAAGCTCCAGCAGTTTTAAATCCGACTTGTCCCAAAATGGAAGTCATATTGATGATGGAACCTTTAATGCCCTTTTCCTTCATATAGGCGCTCGCTTCTCTTATTCCATAGAAAACTCCGCTTAAATTAACGGAAATTACCTTATCCCAGATTTCATCAGTCATAGTCGCTATTTCGCCTACCAAACCTACGCCAGCATTATTCACTATAATATCCAGTTTTCCGAATTTTTCCACCGCAACATCAACCAAATTTTTCACCTCTTCTTTTTTTGAGATATCCGCTTTTATAAAAATCGCATTTTCTCCCAGTTCGTTTTCATTCGGATATGGATTAGCATCAGAAAATACCACTTTGGCACCTTCTTTGAGATACATTTCGGCAATCGCTTTACCAAGTCCAGACGAGGCTCCTGTCACGATTGCTACCTTGTTTTCGAGTCGCATAGTTTTTGTTTTTTTATTTATATTTTAATTTCAAAATACAAACAAAAATTTAATTAAATTATTTTAATTCTCTTGTTTTTAACCTTAAGAACCCAAAGAACAATTGAGCATACGAGAGGAATAAAATTCATATAGATTATCAGGTAATCTGGCTTAAAGATTCCGTAAAAAATCATAAATAAAGCTTGAAAAAATAGGATGACCACAAAAGCAGATGAGAGGTCTTCTGTTTTTCTTGTTTTTAAACTTTTTGCCGTTTGCGGAATCAATCTGATAGTTGTTAAAATTCCACCGATTACTCCAAAAAATTCTGCCATAGTTTATTTTTATTTTATTATTCTTCAATTCTTAATGCTTTGCCCTTAACGATTGCCTCGGCAATTTTAACTCTAGCGGAAGACAAAATCCGTTGAAACGTGCTTTGCGAGGTGTTCATTTTTTCCGCTGCTTCGGTTTGTTCCAGCCCGTCAAAATCCTTAAGTTTTACTGTCTCCATTTCTTCCTTAGTTAAAACAATCTCGTCCAATTCATACATCGGAATTCCCTGGGGTTTGAAATAATGAGCTTTGGGTTTGAAGCGTAATCGCTTACATAGTCTTGGTCTAGTCATATTATTTTCTTTCCAAATTAACATTGCACTTAGGACATTTTAAAGTTCCGCAAGGCACTCCTCTTTCGTGAGAAACGCTATAACCGCATTTCGGACAAACACATTTGCCATCAGGACCTTGCCCTGTTGCTTTTTCAATTTTTTTCTTAAACTTTCCTCTCCTTTGCCAACCGAAACTTTTTCCAAAGCTTGGCTTATAAAAACTGCTTTCAACTTCGTGGCTGGTAATTTGAATGATGACATATTGCAAACTTTCAATTCCTTTCATTAGATCTTCCCTTAATCTTTCGGAAATTTTTGTCGCTTCTTCCACTTTTAGATTGTTAGGCAGATTTATTTCCAAATTTGCTGTAGTAGCCGAGCCTTTCTTTTGAGTTTTTAATGAAATAATTTCAATATTTTCCGCCTTGGCGATTTCTTTTATAGTGTTCTCTATTTCTTCTCCGGCAGAAACATCCAAAAGCGATCCTGCCGCATCTTTCCCCACTAAGAATGCTTCTTTTACTATATATATCCCCATCAGTATTGCCAACAAAGAATCGGCATAAATCCAATAAGGAGTTAAAAATAAACCGATTAAAATTATCAAAGAAGTGCAAACATCAATTCTGGAATGTACTCCATCGGAAAGCAGGCTGATAGAATTTTCTTTTTTGCCGTAATAGGTTTTTAGCCTTGCCATTATTTCATTTACAATGCTGGAAAAAATCATTATTCCAAAAGCCAAATAACCGATTTCAATTTCTTGCGGATGGAGAAACTTTACGAAAGCGTTGTAAATAATACCGATGCCAGTTGCCAAAATAATCAATGTAATAATGACACCGCCCAAAACTTCAAATTTGTAATGCCCATAGGGATGCTCCTTGTCTGCTGGCTTCCCTGATATTTTAATTCCGATATAGCTGATAGCGGAGGAAAATATATCCACGAAAGAATCAATACCCGCTGCTAAAATTGCCGATGAATTAGAAAATATTCCGACAGCAATTTTGCCTCCAGCCAATGATGCGTTTGCCAGTATTGATATAATTGCAATTCTTTCTTTCATCACTTTATTTTTTAACTAATATTTTTTTAGCAATTGATGCGAATATTTTAGTCGTATCGGAATTTTTATCCACAGCAAGCGGATTGCCATCATCTCCAGAAATAACTATTTTAGGATCAATCGGAACAGTTCCCAAAAACGTTATTTTATATTGCTTGGCGATTTTTTCTCCGCCTCCTTTTTTGAATAAATTTATAGTTTCACCGCAATGTGGACATTGTAATCCGCTCATATTTTCAATCAATCCGTAAATTTTTAATTTCAGCGACTTGGCAAAATTTATCGCTTTCTTCGAGTCCAATAAAGAAACATCTTGCGGAGTAGTGACTATAATTGCACCCGCTTCAGGTAACAACTGAGCAATTGAAAGAGGCTCATCGCCAGTGCCAGGAGGAGAATCAATTATGAGCCAATCTAAATCTTCCCAAGTCACATCTTTTATGAATCTTTCAATAACCTTCATTTTCATCGGACCGCGCCAGATAATCGGCGAATCTAGTTTTGGTATGAAATAGGACATTGAAACTAATGATAAATTTTCTCTTATTTCCACTGGGAATATTTGATTTTCTCCGTGCGAAATTATCATCTTGTCTTGCACGCCCAGCATCAATGCTAAATTCGGACCGTGAATATCAGCATCAAGCAAACCGACTTTCAATCCTTTATCCGCAAGAATAATAGCCAGATTAGTAGCTACGGTTGATTTGCCTACGCCTCCCTTACCAGAAATAACCAGTAATATATTTTTTATTCTGTTTTCCATATCTTTATATCTTATACAATTATCCAAACATCAGCCATTCAGGCTTGAAAATCAAAAGTATCCCGATAATCAGCATAATCAATCCACCAATCAGTTGAGAATACTTGGAATACTTCGTAGAGAGTCCCGTCATTTCCAGTGTAATCATCGCCATAAAGAAAATAAATAAATCATCCAGCATAAAAAAGAAAATATAGAGCAGAATATACAAATAATATTGCCATCCAGCCAGTTCGTTAAGAGCCAGCACTTGAGTGTAAACGGCTGGCAGTCCCGCTGAACAGATGAGTTCTACTAAATTCACCAAAAAAGCCAATGTGATAATTCCTCCCAGTGCCAGCCAGAAACTATTTTTGCCGACTGTCGCTTTCAATTTTTGAAAAACTTTCTGCCGACTTTCGTCATTAGCGACTTTACATCCACTTTCCTTGTTGAATAAAAATTCTTTCAAACTGTATCCTCCGCCAAATAAAGCCAAAATTCCAATCAATATCCGCACCCAAATTACAAAGCCCAGAAATAAAATGAGATTAAGCCAAGCAGACATAAACAAGAAATAAACAGAAGCGGAAGCGACAATAAAAGCTGTCCCCAAAATCCACATTCTCTTTCGGTCTTTCATCCCCAAAAGCAGACTAATAAGAAACAGGAGGGTCCACATCGCACACGGATTGAATCCATCCAGAAGCCCCATAATTATCGTGAGAATCGGCAGAGAAAATTTGTAAGCATCAATTTTACCAATAAGCGGAAGATTGATTATTTTTTCCTTTTTATCTGATTCGATGTTTTGCTTTAAATCTTTTTTGTTTTCATCTTCGGAATTCATTATGCTTGCTATCCGATCAGGACAACCGTCATTATTGCACTTTTCTATTTGGCTTTTGATTTCTTCCGAGGTTATATTTTCAGCATATCCGACAAAATATTTGTCGCCAATAACTGAAAACGGAACACCTGAAACATCTGCATCCATTGATTTGCCGATTTTTTGCAAAAGCAGTGCGTTTTCCTTGCTGTGATATATTTCAAAACTCCTTATTTCTAAATTAGGATAAATTTCTTGCATTTCCTGCAAGAATTGCATCTCCTTGGCACAATGAGGACAACCGTTTCCATAAAAAAGGTACACTTTGATATTTTCAGAAGCACCTGCTGAAAAATACAACTGAAGAAACGCAAAAATTGAAATAGTAGATATTGCTAAAATTTTTTTCATATTCTATTTGTCTTTATCTTGATTGATAAGTTCAACTAACTTGTCCTTACTGATTTCTCCGTTTAAGCGCAAAAATTCTTTTCCCTCTTTGTCCAAAAAAACAAAAGTGGGAAGAGTTTTGTCAATCTGATATTTTTCCACCATTTCTTTGTCATTGTCAAAATCATAATACTCGGTTTTGAGCCATGGGTTCTCTTCTTCAATTTTTTTCCATCTTGGTTTCATCACCAAACACCCGGAACACCAAACAGCTCCGAATTTTAATACTTTCATAGATTTTGTTTTAAGTTGTTGTTCATTTCTATATTGCTTATTATTTCCTGAAACAAAATTTTATATTCCGGATTTATTTCCAGAATCGGTTTCATTTCAATAGTTGCGGCAACAAAATCATTTTTATATGGAATCTTGCCTAATATCGGAATTTCATTTTCTTTAGCAAACTTTTCTATTTTCAAACAAAAACTATCTGACAAATCATATTTATTGATAACAATACCGTGCTTGATTTGAAAGTGGCGAGCCAGATACAAAACCCTTTTCAAGTCGTGAAGAGCTGATGGCGTTGGTTCAGTTACGGCCACAATATAGTCGGTTCCAACAAGTGAAGCAATTACCGGACAACCCACTCCAGCCGAAGAATCTACAAGAAGCATTTCGGTTTTTAGTTGCTGACTGATTTTATCGGCATACTTTCTAACTTCTGCCACAATTTCTCCTGAAGCCAACTCTCCCAATTTGAGTTCGCCCGAAATGAGATTCACTTGATAATTTTTTCCTGTGTATATTTCTCCAATTTCCTTTTTATCTTCCGAAATAGCTCCTGTCGGGCAAGCTACTTTGCAAGCCTTGCAACCGATACAAATATCTTGCACGAAAGCGGGATATTTATCTTTAACAAAAACAATGGCGTTTTGTTTGCAAACTTCAGCACATTTTCCGCATCTTGTGCATTTGGAAAAATCCCACTTAGGAATAGCTTGATAAACAGTTTCGGATTTTTTTCTTGGGACAGAAAGCAAAAGATGGTCGTTGGGACATTCCACATCAGCATCAACCAACAAAGTGCTATATTCTTTGGCGAATTCAATCGCCAAAGAAGTGGCGACCATTGATTTTCCTGTTCCGCCTTTTCCGCCAGTAATGGCTATTTTCATATTTTATGTTCTTCACAAACATCTTCAGAAGACGCTTTTTTAAGTTTATCGTTTTTCCATAATTTAAAAATCTCTT
>JBBABD010000032.1 GCA_041657845.1 Parcubacteria group bacterium | reverse complement strand
TAAAATTCAAAAGACAATATCCGTTAGGAAAATATATTATAGATTTTATTTGTTTAGAAAAGAAGCTAATTATTGAATTGGATGGCTGGCAGCATAAAGAAGAAAATCAAGAAAGATATGACCAAGAAAGAACAAAGTTTTTAGAAAAGTTAGGATTTAGGATATTAAGGTTTTGGAATAACGATATTAACAATAATTTGGACAGTGTATTTTTAAAGATTGAAGAATTTTTATAAGTACCCTCTCCCCAGCCCTCTCCCAGGGGGAGAGGGAGATTGGAGAGATTTGAAAATTAATAAGTCATTGATTTGTCATTCGTCATTGGAAATTTGTCATTAAAATCTATTCACTAGCATCCACTATATTGTATATCAGTATCGAAGTTCCCACTTGATAAACCGGTTTTTCGGAAAGTAGCCAGCGGTAGCTGTTTTCTGTTGTTTTGTCGGATCCATAAATGCTTCCTTGCAGAAAATTGGTGGAAATGGCATACCAGCCTTTTTCAATCGGACGCTTGCTGTCCCACCAGGTCCGGTACTCACTTCCTAAATAATATTCAATATCTCCTCCGCCGAAATAATCCACGCGGATGTTTTTTATTTCCGGATGTTCTTCCAAAAATATTTTCAGTCTTTTCAGATCCTGTCCCCAATCGGCGTTGGAATCGGTGGCGTAATGATAGCCATTTTTCGGACCGCCGACCGATTCATTGAAATAGGACATATAATTAGGATAAGCGGCAACAGTTTGCGAGATTGATATCAAAACTAAAACAAAAACTGCAAGAGAGAGAAATTTTTGGGAGCGTTCATTTTTCCGCTTGATGAAATCAAATATTATTTTAGCGGTGAGAATAAAAGTGAAAGGAAAAATAGGAAACAAGTGCCGAAGCCCTATGTTGAGGTTTCCGGTGATGCTCATATACGAATAGAATATTATGAACGAAAACATAGTCGCCGAAACGATGTGGGTTCTAAAATATTCCGCTATTTTTCCGAAAATATCTCTGGATAAATTTTTGGCGAATAAGCTAAATGCGATTAAAAGCGCCGATAGCATAAAGAACAAATCAGCCAGTGGTTCCTTGATGGCGAAAACGGTAGGGAAATAGGATTTGAAGGCGCTGCTGGAAACTTGTCCCAGAAAATAGGCGCCGTTTCCTCCGGCCACTCGGCGAAAAACATAGCCGATGCCAATTCCATAGGTGGCAAGCGGCCGGGTTATCGAATTATTATTTAGAAAATGCAGAGCCTTGTTGGTGTAAATGGTTTTAACATTAGTGTCGCTTTGAGAGAAGTTAAAATCGATCGCTTCCGAAACAGTTTCCTTGGTCATATTGAAAGTATTGGCAAAATAGGCGATCCAAACAACAACGATTGAAATTAAAAACGCCAAAACTCCTTTGCCCAAATATTCTCCCAGCATTTTAATTTTAGCGAACTTGATAGTTCCGTCCGGTATTTTCACCAGCGGATAGACAATTAAAATTATTCCAAAAATTGGAAAAGCCATAAGCGAGGAAAATTTGGCGAGTTGCACTAATCCCAAAAATAATCCCCCTATAGCCATATTTTTCCACGTGGGCTTTTTGATGAACTTTATAAAATAGTAAAAAGAAAAGGTGATGAAAGCAGCGATTCCGATGTCGGTGGTGACAAAATGGTTGTGTCCCAAAATGTTGGGATTAAAAGCGTAAAGCGCCAGAGCGAAAAGTCCGGCCAATTTTCCAGCCAATTCGCGCGTCCATTTGAAAATGAAAAATCCCAAAAGCAAGGAAAGCAGAATAACCGGAAAACGCGCCCAAAAAATTATCTTGTCTGCGTTATTCCCGGATTCATAGAGCAAGTGGCGTCCGGCTACCCATTGTCCCTCGTCCCATTTATTGGGAAGGTCTCCAGTCCAGAATGGCTGGGAAACATCGAAATTTAGGCTCATTAGAGCCAAAGGAATTCCGGCTAAATCTTTAATGAGAGGCGGATGTTCTGGATTGAGGCGAATTTCATGTTGGGTTAAATAGCTATAAGCCGCTCCGATGTGAGCGGTTTCATCGAAAATCGCGCTATCGTTTTTGGCATTCAAAACCGAAACGACAAACATAAATCCGAGCATTACAACGACTAATATTTTGTAATTTTTTTCGAGAAATAATTTCATATTATTTTGTCAATACATAGAATTTCATTCCAAACTGGTCGGAAAATTCTTGAAACTTTATTCCGGGAAATCTTGTTTCAATATTATTTATGATGCTATCTTTTTCCAAATCCGTGAAAACTACCACGAAATTATCGGCATCTTTCGGGTTAATAGAGCTTATTTCTTCCGGATTCAGGTCGTGGAAGTTGGGATTCTTCCAGTTCCAGAATCTAACCGGGACTCTTTGCATATTTCCGACGGCCACAAAAATTTCCTTCTGAGGCGGCATGGTTTGGATATATCTTTGCATATTAGTCATAGTTTTTTCAAAAGCTTGAGCCGCTTCGGGAGTTTTTGCCCAGAAGAAAAAATATTTTATCGGATTAAACATTCCGATTGCAATGAGCATTACAATGACAAAGGGCGCGGTAAAATGGACAAGTTTGAAATTTTTTCTTTCCGAAAGGCCGATGAAATAATTGAAAGCAAATCCAGCCAGGATGAAGACTGCCGGAAGCGTGCCGATGGATCGCAAGGCGTGCGGGTTGCCTTCGGCTCCCATAAATTCCGGAACAAGCATCGCGAAAAACCAAGCGAGCAAGGTAATGTAAATGGCAAACTTTTCATCGCGGATTTTTTTGGCAAATCTGAGGTATAAAAGATGAAAAGACTTGATTATCATATAGATAAATCCAAACAAGAAAGCGGTTCCGGCAATAGGATCCAGGAGCGGATACGGCGGATAATTATGTCGCCAGTTCTGGTCGCCCCAGAAGTTGTATTTGGCAAGGCTCAGTCCGAAAGTTTTGGCAAAAGTTGAGAGAAAATGCCCTTGATTTGTAACTGGATTAAGGATAGAGATTTCCGAAGTGCGGGAAGCCCAATATTCCGGATGGGCGTAGAAAAAAGTGTAGAGCATCGGAGCGGCGGTTAAAAACGTAAAAACAATGAAAACTACGACATGCTTCCAATAATTTTTCAAAAATTTTTCTTGCGAAATAATGAGTGCGATTAAAGCAACCACCAGGATGAGCGGCGTTACGCGAAAGGCAATATAAGTGTGAAGTCCAAGACCCAGGAATAATCCGCCAATGGCAAAATCGAGCATTTTTTTGGTACGGACTCCCTTGAAAAGGTAATAAAAAGAAAATACCAAAACAAAGGGAAGCATATTGGCGCGAAATGAAATTCGGCTGAAATGCAGAGGCCAAAAAGAAACCGCCACTAAAAATGAACTGATAAGCCCAACCCGTTTTCCAAAAAGCTCTTTGGCGAGAAGATAGGTTCCAAATATTGTCAGAGTTCCGAAAATAATTGACGGAAGCTTAAGGGTAAGGACGCTAGCCCCGAAAAGCTTGAAGCACATCGCAATGATATTCATAAACAGCCCTTCTCGTCCGTTGTTGGCGGGATAAAACCATTGATATTCACCGGTGTCGTTGGCTTGCAAAGCATCGGTGCCGTTTACTGCTTCGTCGGGATAAAGTCCAGGAGGAGCGCTACTTATGTTATAGACTCGAAGGAAAAATCCGAGAGCGATAATTAAGGTTAAAAGAATATAGGTTGCGACTTTTTTGTTTTTGATTTCCATATTTGTTTTAGCTTGATTAGATTTATGGTATAATTATAGCATAAAAGATAATTTATTTACATTTTCATTTATGTTAGGTTCAGGCGATTTCGAAAAAAATGTTCAGAAGGGAAGAAAGGGAGAGGATGATACTGGGAAGAAAATTGCCGGCAGAAAAAGAGTAAAAATAGATCCCAGTTCTTTTACTACGGCAAAATCTCTGAGCATAGAGCCGGAAGCAACTGATTTTAAAATAAAAAAAGAACCTCCAAAAGCAGGCGAACCGTTTGATCCTGATCCGTATGAGCTCAAAGAAACTAAATTGGCTAATGATGAAATCAATGAACTTTATTCCAAGGCTAAGGATATTGATGAAAAAAACAAGGAAGAAGTTCCAAGTTATGACATTTCCGAATTAAAAGTTGAAAAAGGAATTGAAAATTTCTCGGAATTTGAGCTTGAACTGATAAAAAACTACAAAAAATATACCAAGGGAATGTTAGATTTCATAGAAAAAAGTGATCATGTCGGTAAATATGGATTTGAGAAAAAAGATGTGGAAAAAGTGATAGCCATGGAAATTGAAAGATTTTGGGATATTTTTTCCAAGGAAATTGTTGATGAAAACGAATTTTCCAGCCGGGAAAAATCTGAGAAAGTCTTTCGAATGATAAAAGAGGAGTTATATGGTCCGGTGCGAGCAGCTACGGAGCATACTATTTACAAAATTGAAACTTCTCCGGATTTGACCTATGAAGATATTAACGCTTCAAAAGTGGAAGAAGGAAATCAAAAATTTTTGGATCTGACAAGAAAATTGTGGGGAGATTTTTCAGTTCATGGAGGCGATCCCAGGATTAATGAGAAAGGAGAAATTCAGATACCTTGCAGTTCTGATTTGGACGGTGAAAGCTATTTAAAGATTTTGGAACTAGCCGGTTTTGCGGTCGAGAGAAGCAAGGTTAATTTTGTGAAAAAAGGAGCAATGCCGGAAGAGGGAGTTATCGGCGATACTTCAAATAAAAACGGCGTAATTTCTGAAGAAAGAGGCAAAAGACTTATTTTCGATCATCATACGCCCGAGGCCGGAAGAGATACTTCTACCACCAAATATGCTTATGAAACTTTGGTTAAAATGGGGCTTTTGAAACAAGAACCGCATATTGATAGATTTGTTGAATTTGTGACCAAGGTTGATAATTTTGATTTTACTCCCGACGAAGAAAAAAAGGTTTATGAAAATTATTCGAAAAATATTTATGGGCTATGCCACAAGATGAAACCTCAAGACATTCTGGATCTTTTTAAAAAAGGAACGGATCCTTTTGAAAAACTTGATGATGGCTATCTGAAGAAGTATGCCTATTTTAATCCGGCAATGAAAAGAGAAGAAACGTTGTTTCAATTGGCTGGCTATATTGAGAAAAAAATTAAATCCGGAGAAGCAGAAATTGAAAAACTGGAAAAAATGGGATTTGTCGTAGACACCGGCGCTGATCGTTTCGGAAAAATTTTGATCGATACAAAAAAGAGGGATGACAATAATGGCAATTGGTATCCAAAAGTTGATAGCGAAAATCATTCCAATCAATTGGCAATCAGGCGTAAAGGATATGGAGGATATTTGATGTGGTCCCAAGAGGAAAATAGTTTCATTCTGTATACCAGCAAAAGAATGGACGAAGATTCAGTTCCGGGAGGTTTTCCGCAAGGGGAAATTATGCGCGGGCATATGTTGGTTAAAGGTTTTAGCGATCCCGAGCCACTGCGGATAAAAATGGAAGATATTTTTTCCAAGCTCGCAGGGAAGAAATTTGAATTTGAAAAAAAAATAAAGGCGAAATTGGATGTTGAATTTAAAGGAAAAGAAATGGTCGGTCTTATTCATCAAGGAAATTTAACAGAAGATGCCTTGAAAAAAGCCGCCAAGGATTCAAATATTTCCTTGAAGAGGCTGCTTGGTGAAATCACGAGCCAGTTGAATCATAAAGTTGAAAAATTGATCAAAGAAAAAGTGAACGAATTGCCAAAAGGAAGGGATGGGGTTCCTGAAAGAAACCGCATCGCTTTGGAAGTTTTGTTTGAATATCAGAAAACGAAAACTGGCAACGGAAAAATCCCATCGCAACCCGCCGGAGCGCCGGCGCAACAACCAATAGCACCGTAAAAGTTGGGAAAATGCATAAAAGATTTATAGAAACCCTTTGCAATCATAATGATGCGAAGGGTTTTATTATTTCAGAGGCTATTTTCTGTTTAAATTTTTTGTTAATTAACAATTTTTGTTGTATAATTTAAGATAGATTTGACCTGGTATTTCACGCAATTTTTTATTGCATAAAAATAAAAAAATTTTAAATTAAACAATATGAGTTTTGAAGATTCATTAAAAGTTTTTGAAGAAGGCATTGATCAAGAAAGCAAGCGATTGAAAGAAATAAAAAAACAAGAAGATGCAGAGGCGGCGAAAAAATTTTCCAACAAGGGAGTTGATGATGAATTGCCTACGACAACGGTTACTCCGGAAAATCGCGATTTTTCTGAAGAAGAAATGGAGCTTCATAATGCCAGAAACGGAATAGTTGGCGCAGCTGCCGCAATTGGCGCTGTTGGAATTGAAAATGGATCCGATGAGGATAAGGCTGAGGAAAAAACATCATCTGAAGGCGCAAAAGAAATTAGCGATGATTTTGGAAAGGACTATGGAAAGAAGAAGGAAGAAAAAGAAGAAAATGATGCAGAAAAAATTGAAAAAGATCTGGTGGAAGATTTAGGAGGGAAGAAATTTGGAGAAGAAAGTGGGCAAGAAGGATTAGAAAGATTGGAACAATTAAAAGATGAACTGGAAACTTCCAGAAAAGAATACGCGGAAATGTATTTCAAAAAGAAGGGTATGTGGAAACAAGTGCGAAATTTCTTTACCAGTGAAGGGCGAGCGGGGAGAAAGGCTGATCAATGGGAACGGAATCAGGAAATGGAGGAACTCAAACAATATCATACTAGAGAACTAAGAAAAATGGAAAACAATCTTTTGATTGAAGGAAAAAACAAGAAAGAGGTAAAAGCGGAAATAAAAAAACAGCAGGAAAAAAATGCCAAGGAACTGGCAATTCAAAGCGGAAGAGAAACAATCAAGGCGAAAGGCGTGGTTATAGCCGAAGGAGGAAATAAGGCGGCGGTAATTGATGACCAGGATGTTGTATATATGGAAGCGCTTTATGAGAACAGCCTCATTGATTACAAAACCGAATTATTGGAAAACATACGGGTTAAGGGGCTTTCGGGAGACGCGCTGAATAAAGAATTAGCAGAAGCGCTAAAATTTTTCAATTTTGATGAAACTGCCAATCTGTATGACGCAAAAACGGAAGCCAGAACGGATTTGGTCGCCAAGGAAAATCCGGTTTGGGATAAAATAAACAAAAAAAGAGCCGAGGTTATTAATTGGTATATCAAGCTTCCGGCATATCAAAAAATACTGATAGCAGGAGGATTAGGAATTGGAGCGGCGAGCGCTTCTTATGCAGGAGCAGCTGTTGCGGGCTCATGTCTTGCTTTGAATATGGCGAGAAGATTTCTAACCGGATCCGCTTCAGCAATCGGCGCGGAAGCGATGTCTGAAAAGATAGCGGAAAAACACAGAATGAATAAATCTGGCCGAGAAATGGATGATATCATGAAAAACATGAAAGAAAAAACTGATGATAAGAAATTCGAAGAATTTAATTCTCTTTTAAAAGATCAGATATTTAAAGTAAATGAAAAATTTGAGAAAAGAAATATCGGTTCTGGTTTCAGAAAAGGCGGAGCGATTGTGTTCGGAGCTTTGATGGCTGGTCCGGTTATGAGCAAATTCTTTCATTTGCTAAGCGAAAAAACCGGTGCTAGCGATTTTGTCAAAGATAAAGCGGGCGATGTAATGAAAAGTGATATAGTAAGAGATTTTATGCAAAAACACGGCCTTGAGAGGTTCACTATTGTTGATAACTCATCATTGCATTCTACAGCCGCTATGCCAGAAAATCCTTCTGCGCCGGGAGCTGTTGAGCAGACAATGGGAAGGATTTCTGATGTAGTCGAGGTGCAAAAAGGAGATTCTGTTTGGAAAATTATCGATCAGAAATTGCAGGATCATTATGGGGATAAATTTTCCAATTTGGATCCGGCGAAAAAAACATATATTATTGATGCTTTGAAAGACAGAATTGCTAATAATCCGCAGGCGTTTGGCTTGGAAAATGCGGATCAAATTCAAGTCGGGCAAAAAATTGATCTTTCGGAAGTGTTTAATAAAGAAAAAGAAATAAATAATATTTTTGGACACGCGGAAAATTTGAGCAAAGCCGATATTAATAATATCAATCATTATCAGGCCGGAACTTCTCACATTGAAAATCCAACAGAACAAAATCCCGAAGGAAGAGCACCAAGATCCTTCGCGCCTCCTCAAGAAGCATTGGACGAGCGAACAGGAGCTAGCGTGCAAGAACCGCAATTTGAGGAGAAAGCGGATGTTTCCGATGAGTATACTCAAACGGTAGATGAAATGCACAATCGGGACGT
>JBBABD010000031.1 GCA_041657845.1 Parcubacteria group bacterium | reverse complement strand
CTTATGAGTGGCTAAGCTATTACAATTTTCAAAGAATACATTTAACTCTTAATGGGCTTACACCTCAAGAGAAATACCTGCAAAGTGTTACCCTTGACTGTTAACTATACAGCGATAAGTAGACTTTTGCGATTAAAAATTGTAGTATATATTATCACTATGAAATTCGAACTTAATTCAAAATTCAAGCCTGCGGGAGACCCCCGTAGCAAATCCGAGGCGGATTGCTACGGGGCAAGCCAACCTAACAAATAATATTTTTTATGAAATTTCAAATATCTTCCAAATATAAACCAGCTGGGGATCAAATTGAGGCGATTGAAAAACTGACCAAAGGGATAAAAGCTGGCTCAAAATTCCAGACGCTTTTGGGCGTGACGGGGTCGGGAAAAACTTTTACCATTGCCAATGTAATTGAAAAAATTCAAAAACCGACTTTGGTAATTGCGCCGAACAAAACTCTGGCAGCTCAGTTAACGCAAGAATTTCGGACATTTTTTCCCAAGAATGCAGTGGAATACTTTGTTTCCTACTACGATTATTATCAGCCGGAAGCTTACATCTATTCGACAGATACCTATATTGAAAAAGAAGCGCAGATTAATGATGAAATCGACCGGCTGCGCCACAGCGCTACGTCAGCTTTATTATCAAGAGAAGATGTTATTATTGTCGCTTCCGTTTCTTGCATCTATGGCTTGGGTTCTCCGCAATTTTATCGAGAAATCAGCTTTGAGGTGGCAGTAGGAGAAAAATTCAATCGCGAAGAAAAAATAAGGGAACTACTGGATTTGCAATTTAAAAGAAGCGAACTTTTGAGCCGGGGAAAGTTTCGAGTGACCGGAGAAACTTTTGAAATAATGCAGACCGGAAGAGAAATTGTCACCAGAATTACTGTTAAAAACGGAACAGTTGCCAAGATTGCGGAATATGATTTTTTGACCGGAGAAGAATTGGGAAATCTTGAGAAGACGCTGATTTATCCAGCCAAACATTTTGTGGTTCCGGAGACTTTAATGCAGAAAGCGCTTATTGAGATTGAAAAAGAGGCGAAAGAGAGGGTGGCATATCTGCGAAAAGAAAATAAATTGCTGGAAGCGGAAAGGTTGGAAAGAAGAACCAAACAGGACATTGAAATGATGAAAGAAATCGGATATTGCAACGGGATTGAAAATTATTCTAGGCATCTGACCAACAGAAAAGCAGGAGAGTCTCCGGATACTTTGATTGATTATTTTGGAAAAGATTTTTTGATGGTGATTGATGAATCACATGTAACAATTCCCCAGCTTAATGCGATGTATAATGGCGATCGCGCCAGGAAAAAAGCTTTGATTGATAACGGTTTCAGGTTGCCCAGCGCCTATGACAATCGTCCGCTCAAATTTTCCGAATTTGAAGGAAAGATAAATCAAATGATTTTTACTTCAGCCACTCCGGCCGTTTATGAAAAAAATAATTCTTCACAAGTAGTTCAGCAGATCATCCGTCCGACCGGCCTCTTGGACCCGGAGCTTATTTTAAAATCCGCCAAGGGGCAAGTAAAAGATGTTTTGAATGAAATTGAGAAAGTAGTTGCTAGAAAAGAACGGGTTCTAATTACGACGCTGACCAAGAAAATGGCGGAAGACCTTTCGGATTATTTAAAAGAAAATAAAATAAAATCTGAATATCTTCACTCCAATGTAGAAACTTTGGATAGAATAACAATTTTGGAAAATTTGAGAAAAGGAAAATTCGATGTTTTGGTCGGAGTGAATCTTCTCCGAGAAGGGCTGGATTTGCCGGAAGTTTCCTTGGTGGCAATTTTGGATGCTGACAAAGAAGGGTTTCTCCGAAGCGAAACTTCGCTCATCCAGACAATCGGACGCGCGGCCAGAAACGTGAGAGGAAAAGTGATTTTGTATGCTGACAGCATCACCGGTTCAATGAAGCGGGCGATTGATGAAACAAATCGCAGAAGAAAAATCCAGACGGAATATAACAAAAAACATCACATCACTCCAAAAACAATCGAGAAAAATATCAAATCAATCATCGATCACGAAATAAATCCGGTTCCAGTTTCTGACTTTACGTTACTTAAATCGCTTGAAGATCTGAACGGGTATGTTAAACAAAAAGAGAAAGAGATGAAAGATGCGGCACGAAATATGGAATTCGAAAAAGCGGCGGTTATCCGGGATGAAATTCGAGAACTTCGGAAATTGCAACTAAAATAGACACAGCTAAAATAGACCATTGACCAAGATACTATATTCTGTTAGCTTTCATATTACATACAAGTAGCTGCTCTTTAATGTCAATGTCCCTAAGAGGAGGTGAATAAATATGGGAGGAATTTTCAAAACTAGCTGTTGGGATTTTTTGCATCTGGTGTTGAGTGCCCGGAAAGAAACCTCAATCATGATATTTGGTTCGGATAAGTGTCTTGATTCCGAGTATCTGATGAAAAATGTTCTGCCTGGAATCGCAACAAGAATTTCAGGAAACGTCCATCTTGTCATCTTGGAAGGGCAGAAAGGGGATTTGTCTTTGAAGGATATTGTGAGGAGTTTTAATCTGATTTGTTGTCCGGCTATTGTACTTATCAAAGGAGGAAAGTTCAGATCGATGAAGTTCGATCCCGATAATCCCGAAGAAATATTAATAAGGGAGGGAGGAAGCGTAAGCGCTTAATAGGAGGTGAAAGCTTAACGAGCTGTTTTTTCACCTCCTTTTAATTTTGTCAAAAGTTATTCACAAGTGACAATTGGGCAAATAAGTGATATGATATCATTATAAATCTATTAAATCTCTGAAAAATAGAAATTGATTTAAGTATGTAAGTGTAGTAATGTTGTATATATAAAGTACCCGCAAAAGGGGAAGTTTTTGGCGTTCTCTGCGAATTTTTTAATAAAATTTCATGAAAGATAAAATAATTATAAAAGGTGCTCGGGAACATAATCTGAAAAATATTGATCTTGAGCTTCCAAGAAACAAGTTTATTGTTTTTACGGGAATTAGCGGATCAGGAAAGAGTACGCTGGCTTTTGATACCATTTTCGCCGAAGGGCAGAGAAGATATTTGGAAAGTTTGTCGAGTTATGCCCGGCAGTTTTTGGGGCAAATGGACAAACCGGACGTCGATCACATTGAAGGATTATCTCCGGCAATTTCTATTGACCAGAAAGCGGCCTCGCATAATCCGCGTTCCACAGTCGGAACCGTGACGGAAATTCACGATTATCTGCGACTTCTATATGCCAAAATTGGAATTCCTCACTGTCCTGTTTGCGGTCGGGAAATTACTAAATTATCAACCGATGAAATAGTGGACAGAATCATAGAAATAGGAGTACCCTCACCCCTAGCCCCTCTCCCAAAGGGAGAGGGGGATTTGGAAATTGAAATTCTGAGTCCCATTGTTCGCGATCGAAAAGGAGAATATTCAACTTTACTTTTAGATATGTTTAAGCGCGGATTTTCCAGTGCTTATGTAAACGGAAAAAAATACGAACTCAATCCCAAAACAAAAATTCCCCTTGAAAGATACAAAAAACACAAGATTGATATCGTGGTCGATATGGTAAAAATTAGCGACGAAAATATTTCAAGGATATTTGAAGATGTGGAAAAGGCGCTGAAACTTTCTGAAGGTTTAGTGAAAGTTAAGGCTAAACAAGGTTCAACCTTAGTAAAGCTAAGGTTGAACCTTGGCGATAAAGAGGTTGTTTACAACCAAAAATTATCTTGCCCGATCCATGAGATTGAATTTCCACCGCTGGAGCCGAGGCTGTTTTCCTTTAATTCTCCTTTTGGCGCATGTCCTTCCTGCGAAGGGCTGGGAACGAAAAAGGAAATTGATCCCGACTTGGCAATTCCCGACAAGAATAAAACTATTGCTGAGGGAGGAATAATGCCTTGGAGTTACAAAAAAAACAACTGGCAGGGAACGATTCTTCGGGCGGTTTGCAATTTTTATCATATTCCGGATAACGTTCGCCTGCGCGATTTGCCAAAAAAACAACTCGACATTTTAACTTATGGCGACGAAGAGCCGGATGATATTCCGGTAACGCTTCGTTCCAAAACCGGATCAGTTTGGAAATATAATATGGAATGGAAAGGCGTGACTGGATATTTGCAGGATAGATACAAAAAAACCGATTCGGATGCAGTTAGAGCGGATATTGAAAAATATATGTCCCAAAGTCCTTGCTCTACTTGCCGAGGAGCGCGCTATAAACCGGAAGTACTGTTGGTAACAGTAGGAGGAAGGAATATATATGAAATATCAATAATAAGCGTCAAAGATTCGCTTAAATTTTTTAGAGAATTTAAACCTAATGAAAGGGAAAAAATGATTGCCGGAAGGATACTCAAGGAAATCGAAGCCCGGCTTGGATTTTTGGAAAACGTAGGGTTGGGTTATTTGACATTGGCTCGAAGCGCCAATACTTTAGCCGGAGGAGAGGCTCAGCGCATCAGATTGGCTTCGCAAATCGGATCACAATTAGTCGGGGTGCTGTACATTCTTGATGAACCGTCAATTGGTCTGCACGCCCGCGACAATGAAAAACTTCTTAAAACTTTGCTCCAGCTCCGCGATATCGGGAATACCTTGATTGTTATCGAACACGATGAAGAGACGATGCGCGCGGCGGATTGGTTGGTAGATATTGGGCCGGGAGCGGGGAAATTAGGCGGAGAAATAGTTTCCCAAGGTTCGCCGGAAGAAGTGATGAAAAGCAAAAAGTCTCTCACGGCCAAATATTTGCGAGGCGATCTTAAAATTGAAACGCCGAATTTCAGAAGGCCGACAAAAAACAAAAAATCAATTATTGTCCGCGGAGCCTCGGAGCATAATTTAAAAAGCGTGACGGCTTCCTTTCCGCTCAAAGTTTTTACTTGCGTAACGGGAGTTTCCGGCAGTGGAAAATCAACGCTGGTGGAAGATATTTTGTACAAGTCATTGTCTTCAAAAATAATGCGATCACTGGAACATCCGGGAAAACACCAGGAAATTATCGGTTCGCAATATGTCGACAAAGTTATTATGATTGATCAGTCTCCGATTGGACGGACGCCAAGATCAAATCCGGCTACCTACACTGGACTATTTTCGCCAATTCGGGAGTTGTTTTCCCAGACGAAAGATGCGAAAGCCAGGGGATATTTTCCGGGAAGATTTTCTTTTAATGTCAGAGGAGGAAGATGCGACAATTGCCAGGGAGAAGGATTTTTGAAAGTGGAGATGCAATTCATGCCGGATGTTTATCTCCCTTGCGATATTTGCCATGGAAAAAGGTATAACAGCGAAACCTTGCAGGTGAAATATAAAGGAAAAAATATCGCTGATGTTTTAGATATGACAGTAACCGAAGCCGGAGAATTTTTTGAAAGTTATGGAAATATCAGCGATGTTCTTAAAATTCTGGAAGATGTGGGCTTGGGCTATATTCATCTTGGCCAATCGGCTACCACTCTTTCCGGAGGAGAAGCCCAGCGCATCAAACTGGCCACCGAATTAGCCAGGCGTTCAACCGGAAACACTTTGTATATTCTCGACGAACCGACTACTGGACTGCATTTTGACGATATCAAGAAATTATTGAATGTTTTGAATAGATTGGTCGATGCCGGAAATTCTGTAATTGTGATTGAGCATAATATGGATGTTATTAAAACTGCCGATTGGATAATAGATCTTGGTCCCGAAGGCGGAGACCAAGGCGGTCGAATAATCGTCACTGGAACGCCGGAAGAAGTGGCGAAATATACCGAAGAAAGCTATACAGGGAAATACTTGAAAGAGTTTTTGAGGAAATGACATATTTATGCTATACTTTAATCAAGAAAACTTGTAATCAATAAGAATGTAAAAAATGGAAAATCAGCCATACTTGTCGGTGGTTGTTCCGGCTTATAAAGACGAAGAAAGGATAGGGAGAACGCTTCTCGAAATCCAAAAGTATTTCAATGACAAGAATTATGAGTGGGAGATCATAGTTGTATTAGATGGCTCTCCTGATAATACCGGAGAAATAGTGAAAAATTATGCTAACCGAATCAAAAATTTTCGCGTCATTGAAAACAAGGAAAATCATGGAAAAGGATGTTCGGTTCGTCAGGGCCTTCTGGAAGCCAAGGGAAAACGCAGGCTTTTTATGGATGCGGACGGTTCGACTTCAATAACCCATCTTGACAAATTTTTGCCGGAAATGGAAAATGGATACGATATAGTAATTGGATCGCGATATATTGAGGGAGCTTTTGTCCAAATACATCAGGGTAAAATGCGGGAAACTATGGGGAAAATCGGAAATCTAATGATAAAAATAATATTGGGACTTTGGAAATATTCAGATACTCAATGCGGATTCAAAATAATTTCTGGGAAAGCTGTTGATGAAGTTGTCAAAAAGATGACAGTAGATCGGTTCGGTTTTGATTTTGAATTAATAAAACTTGCCGAGGTTCTTGGATTTAAAATAAAACAAATGCCGGTTCGTTGGCTCAACGAAGAAGGATCAACGGTGACTTTATTTGGACCGAATAGCTTCATTCAATCGCTCGTTGATTTGTTTAAGACTAGATACGGGCTTTTGACCGGAAAATATAATCTGAAAGCCAAATAGTTAATCTGAAATATCTGGATTATTTGCAAAAAAATGGCATTGAAAATAGCATATTATATGGTATAATTACTTTATAGGATGGCTAGTTTTTAAGTATTTATCAGCAAACAATATGGACGAACCAATTTTGTTATCGATTGTTATTCCGGCTTATAACGAGGCAAGCCGAAAAGGTTTTGGGATTAAAGAGCACTTGCAAAATATCAAAAAATATTTTCTGGACAAAGGTGTTTCTTATGAAGTGGTTATTGTTAATGATGGATCGA
This sequence comes from Parcubacteria group bacterium, assembly GCA_041657845.1. NCBI lineage: Bacteria > Parcubacteria group bacterium. The sequence continues at coordinate 1,738 of JBBABD010000031.1, read as the reverse complement.
AAGATGATACCGCTAAGGTTATTAAAAGCTATTGTGAGATTGAGCCTGATTTTATATTTATTGATCGTAAGGAAAACAGAGGCAAGTTGTTTTCTGTTCAGGAAGGACTTCTGAAAGCAAGAGGAAAATTCAGACTTTTTACTGATGCCGATGGTGCAACCTCCATTGATAATTTGGAAAAATTTTGGGAGCATATTAAATTAAACGAACATATTATAATTGGATCTCGAGATTTGCAGCAGTCGAAAATTGAAAAACATCAGCCAAAAATTAAAGAAATGCTTGGTGATTTAGGAAACTTGCTAATACAATTCACATTAGACCTTCGCGGAATCAAGGATACCCAATGCGGATTCAAGGTTTTGTCCCAGGAGGTTGTAGAAAAAATAATTCCACAAATGAAGGCTATCAAATGGGGCGGTGATTTTGAGATTTTAGCGATTGGAAAAAAAATGGGATATAAAATCATCGAAGTTCCTGTCACATGGAACGATTCAGGGCAGAGCACGGTGGGAATCAGCGGTTATTTTCAGACATTAAAAGAATTATTTCAGGTAAAATGGAGGTTGATGACGGGGAAATACAATTTAAAGTAATTTTCAATTTTCAATTTACAATTTTCAAATAATTTACAATTTTTCAATCAATTAAACTTTGGAAATTAGAAATTTAAGCACAAATAAATACGGTGAAAACAAAAATAGAAAATAAATCTAAAACTAGCAGCCATTCAGAATTGAGGCAGGATATTGTGACAGGTGATTGGGTGGTAATTGCAACAGGCAGAGCCAAGCGGCCGGAGGATTTTTCAAAAAATGGCAAAGGAGAAGAAGTTAAAAACGATATTGACATAGACGAATGTCTTTTCTGCGATCCGGAAAAGTCGGGGCAAGGAAAAGATTCCTTGATTTACGAAAGACCTGATGGAGATTGGTCGCTTCGCGTCTTTCCCAACAAATTTCCGGCTTTTTCCCAAGAAGGAGACTTGAAAAAAATCGGAGAAGGCCCTTATTTTTCAATGGATGGATTCGGATATCACGAAGTTATTGCAACCAGAGACCATTACAATCACATTCCGCTTCTCAAGGAAATAGAAATTGCGGAGGTATTTGATGCCTATCAAGACAGATACATCGATCTGATGAACAGAAAAGGAGTTGATTATATCGGAATATTTCATAATCACGGGAAAGAGGTAGGCGCTTCCATTGTTCATCCTCATTCGCAGCTTGTTGCAATTCCGGTTATTTCTCCTTATGTTGCATTGGAGCTTCAAGGAGCAGAAAGATATTATAAAAGCAACAAGGGATGTGTTTATTGTCTTCAGGCGGAATATGAAAGCGAGCACAAAAAAAGAATTATTTTTGAAAATGATGAGTTTATCGCTTTTTGTCCTTTTGCCTCGAGGGCGGCATTCGAAGTTTGGGTAATGCCGAAGAAGCACAAACCTTATTTTGAAAGGATTACCAATGAAGAAAAAATCAAATTGGCCGAGGTTTTCAAGAAAGCGATGTATTCAATATATAGCGCGTTAAATAATCCTCCGTATAATTTTTATATTCACACCTCTCCCTGCGATGGAAAAGATTATCCACATTATCATTGGCACATTGAGATTTTGCCGCACACGGCGACTTGGGCGGGATTCGAGCTTCAAACTGGAATTGAAATTTCCACTATCCAGCCGGAGGCAGCAGCAGAATATTTAAGAAAGCAATTATAATAAGAATTAGATTTA
>JBBABD010000030.1 GCA_041657845.1 Parcubacteria group bacterium | reverse complement strand
TAATCGGCATATCGCAAGCGATAGCCATTATTCCCGGAGTCTCTCGGTCGGGGGCAACGATAACAGCCGGACGCGCTTGTGGAATGAATCGCAAGGATGCCGCCAGATTTTCCTTTCTTCTTTCCGCGCCGATAATTTTTGGAGCGGCAGCGCTCAAACTTCCAAAACTATTTTCGCAAGGAATTGATTTGAATATTATCATCGGAATTTTTTTCTCAGCTCTAAGTGGTTATCTGGCCATCAAATATTTACTCAAATTTGTCGAAAAATACAGTTATGCAATTTTCTTCTGGTATCGGTTGGGACTGGCTGTGGTGATAGCCTCTTTCTATTTTTTGAAATAGGTGTATATTAAAATTAGGAAACGATAAGGAGGAAGTTTTTCGACTTGCTCCTTTAAAATTACCCAAATAACCCAAAGGGAGGTTCATGTGGAAACTAAATCGAGGATGAAGATCAGAGTGACATTCCTAGGAGGTTTATGCGGAGACAACTTGACGGGTTCTATGACGCTTCTTGAGGTTCAGAAAGCGAAAAGAATGATCAGGATTTTGATTGATGCAGGGCTTTTTCAGGGGAAAAATAGCGAGAAGTACAACATGCAGGCAATACGGTCAATAGATCCGCAAAAAATCGATGTAGTCGTTATCACTCACGTTCACAACGACCATGTCGGACTCTTGGTATGGCTAGCAAAGAATGGATTTGAAGGAGGGGTCATTGCTACCAAGCACACAGTTGACATCTTTCCGGTGATAGCCGAAGATTCGGCAAAGATTCAAGAGCAGGATTATAAGAAGAGGGTTCGTGCCCTTCAGCGACAAAAGGCCAAAGAGAAAGCAACGAGGCCAAAGATGTTGCGTAGGAACAAGGCAAAGATTAAACTCGAAAAACTCGACCGTATGCGAGAAGAAGTTGATAGGATTAAAAGGCGAGTGAAGAGTGAAACGGAAAAAAAGGATCTCATCTTGTACAATCGAAAAGACGTAGAAGAGATGCTCGGGCGCAAGCTGTTCAAGAATGGAGGATTCGATTATGAAATTCCTGTTCGGATTGCTCATGGTATCACAGTGAAGTTCTACTCATCAGCTCATGTTCTTGGCGGAGCTAGCGTCCTCATAGGCATTAAAGACAAAGAAACAGTTCGCAACCTTTGCTTTACCGGAGATCTTGGGAGGGAAGACAATATCATTCTTCCTCCTCTTGGGATTCCCGAAGAAGAACCCGAGTATCTCTTTATTGAGTCGGTGTATGGCAATCGGTTGCATCCAAACAGGGAAGATAATGATGAACAGTATTTCGCGGAAATCAAGCGATGCTATGACAAAGGACAAAAGATAACCGAGTCTGTCTTTGCTTTTCAGCGTCCTCAAGAAAGCATTCTTAAGAAAACTGTAGCGATGCTGGAAGGAAGAATCCCTGAGATGCCGATCTATGTTGATTCTCCATTGCTCATGAGCTTAAACCAAGTATTTGCTCGCTGTTGGAGTATGAAAGAGATAGGTTATCGAAGGGATATCATCACCTTTAATCCTTTTATGGCCGAGGGGAAAAACAAGAATCCGTTTCTAAAATACGCTGAAACTCACGAAGACTCGCAAGCGTTAATACGCAAGAAAGGCCAATTCATGGTTATGGCGTGTTCAGGAATGGGAACTAATGGAAGGATCATCTACCATTACGGCTATGGTTTGCCACGTGAGGATTTCGTATTTTTCATCTTGGGCTATGCGGTCAGTGAGACTCTCAATTCAAAACTGGCACGCGGGGAAAAAGTTGTGGAAATAAACAAAAAATCCATGGAAGTCAGAGCGAGAATCAAGGTGTTTCTGGGTGACTCTGGACATGGAGATGCAGATCTTTTGCGTGGTTATGCGCGAAAAACTTTGCGCAAAAAAACGACCAAAGGAGTCTTTATTGTTCACGGTTCCAAAGAGGGAGGCGCTGGTCTCAAACGTAATATTATTGGAGACCTAGGAGGAATCTGGGAAAAGAAAATCGTTATTCCTGAACGAGGGCAAACGTTTCAACTGTAAAATAATCGCAAAGGGTGCTGCCTGTCAGCACCCTTTTAATATGGACAAATTGTATTATAAAATGTATCATTTTTATTATTGGGCTTATCGTATAGTGGCAATACACGGCATTCGCATTGCTGAAACGCGAGTTCGATTCTCGCTAAGTCCACCAAAATTAAAATCCCCTTGAAAGGGGATTTTTGTGTGGGCTTATCTGGATTCGAACCAGAGCTCGCCTCGGCGAGCATTACCCGCCTAGGCGGGCGCGCTCTAACCATTCTCTTCCTTTTCCCGTTTTAAGAAATCGCTCAAATTCCAAAGCTTCTTTTCTGGAATTAAAATCTTTCTGAAATAAAATTTTCCAAGGGCCATTATTGTAAGTAGTTCTATGAAATTTAGCTTTTTCAGGATTTATATCGTTGTGCATTCTCAGTCTATCTTCTAAGTTTTCTGTGCTTCCTGTATATTTTTTATTTTTATTATTTTTAATAACGTAAGTTGTATACATATGTGGGCTTATCTGGATTCGAACCAGAGACCTCGTCATTATCAGTGACGCGCTCTAACCAACTGAGCTATAAGCCCTTCTTTATTTTCAAATAACCTCGTCATTACTCGCTTGAGGCGAGCGCGCTCTAACCAACTGAGCTATAAGCCCAAAATTATTTTTTGTAAATAAAAACTAAATAACCATCAACAATCAAACCTCCGACTCCAATAAGCAATCTTATGATTACCCTAAAATCAGTAATTCCATCAACAATATACAACATCGAATCCAAAATCAAATAGGAAAATGTTACTAGTCCGATATAATCAAAAAATTTATATAGGTTATCAATTTTCATAGTGGACCGGACAGGACTTGAACCCGCTACCTCCGCAGTGCAAATGCGGCGCTCTACCAGGTGAGCTACCGGCCCTACTTTTCGCAATAACAAAAAAGCTGCCAAAAGCACTGAAAACAGTATAACTAAGAAAAATTGATTTGTCCACTAAACTTGCTAAAACATGCCATAAGATTTAAAATTAAGACACATAAGTATTATAAATACAAACAAAATACAAAATTTGTAGATTTGTAGTTGATTTGTACATTTGTAGGTATATGTACGACATTATCATAAAAAACGGAACCATAATCGACGGAACGGGAGCAAAAATGTTTGCTGGCGATATTGGAATAAAAGAAAAAAAAATTAAGGAAATCGGAAATCTTCAAAATGAAAAAGCAGAAATATTAATCGATGCTAGGGGGCGATATGTTTCTCCTGGCTTTATTGATGTTAACAATCACTCCGATACCTATTGGAGAATGTTTCTTGATCCCAATCTTCAAAGTTTGCTGCATCAGGGAATCACGACAATAGTAGGCGGTAATTGCGGTTCATCTTTGGCTCCGCTTGCCAACAAAAATATTATTCAGACTATTCAAAAATGGGCAAACATAAATCTAGTTAATCTAAATTGGCTTTCGATGAAAGAATTTATGGAAGAGTTGGAAGAAAGAAAAATATCTTTGAATTTTGCATCGCTTACGGGACACGCAACGCTGCGAAGAGGGATACTGGGGGACAAAGTCGAAAGTCTTTCAGAAAGAGGGCTAAAGACAATGAAGAAAATGCTAGAGAGATCTTTGAAAGATGGATCTCTTGGATTCTCGACAGGCTTGATATATACTCATGCCAAACTGGCTTCAAAAAATGAAATTGTCGAAATGGCCAAGATTGTCAAAAAATATGACGGAGTATATGCCACTCACATTAGAGGAGAATCGGAGGAACTGCTTCAGGCTGTGACTGAGGCGATTGATATTGCCAGAGAATCAGGAGTAAATCTTCAGATTTCTCATCTTAAAGCAATGGGAGAAAAAAGCTGGCCTCTTTTTGAAAAAGCTCTAAAACTTATTGAAGCGGCAAATAAGGAAGGGATAAATGTGAATTTTGATGTCTACCCCTACACTGTTACTGGTTCGGTTTTGTATGTTTTGCTTCCTGATTGGATTGCGGAAGGAGGGAAAAGGATAATGATTCACAGGCTCAAAGATCCGGTTATCAAAGAAAAACTCTTGAAAGAAATGAAAGACAGCGAATATGATTATTCAAAAGTAGTAGTTTCAATTTCTCCCCTCGATAAAACTTTAAGCCGAAAAAGAATCGTTGACATTGCTAATGCTCAAGGAAGATCAGTAGAAGAAACAATAGTCGATATTCTTATTGCCAGCGAAGGCAGAGTAATTACTATGATGGAAGTTTTAAGCGAGAATAATATAGTTAGAGCAATCAAAAATCCTTTGTCGATTATTTCCACCAATGGATCGGGATATGATATCAATCACAGAAATAGCGGAGAGCTAGTTCATCCCAGAAATTTCGGATCTTTTCCAAGGATATTGGCCAAGTATGTAAAAAAGGAAAATATATTGAGCTGGGAAGAGGCAATTTACAAGATGAGCGGAAAGCCGGCAGGAAAATTCAATATCAAGAAAAGAGGGATTCTCAAAGAAGGAAATTTTGCCGATGTGATAGTTATCAACCCTGAAACAATCGAAGATTTAGCCACTCCGGAAAATCCCTACCAGTATTCAAAGGGGATAGAGCGTGTAATTATAAACGGAGAAATTGTGATGGAAAACGGGGCGTATAAAAATATCAAAGCAGGAGAGGTGATAAAAAGAAAATCAGGAATATTTTAGGGAATTTGGCATTAGGATTTTAAAACTAAAATTAGCCTTTGCATTTCAATTTGGGTTATGATAGAATTTCTTCTCGTAGCTTATTAATTATGCAATCAAAACCCGCTATATTTAAATTTACATCATATAAATTCAATCCGCTAAAGAGACGGATATTTTTTAATTATGAGATTGATTTTAAAAATGCCGATTCTCTAAATTTTACTGAAGAAATAATTCTTCCTAGAATTCCCGATCTGAAAAAAATTCCCAAAGAACTTTTAGAAAATATCTTTTCTGATTTGCATTTAATGCTCGGGATAAGCTATTACAAGCTTTATTGCCCTCCGAAAATAGTTCTAAGAAAAAAAATATCGAAAGAGCAGGCTGATTTTTGGGACAGCGTATATGCGAATGGGCTCGGAGAATTTTTCTATCGCAATAATATTAATCCTGAAATTTTTTCGGGATTTCCTTTCGATAAAAAAATGAAAAGATCATCGTTTAGCTTGGCGAGAAATAGGAAATCTTTAGTGGGAATTGGAGGAGGAAAGGATTCAATAGCGGTTGGCGAGCTTCTTAAAAAACAAAAAAAAGAGATAACTGCTTTCGTTGTTGAAACTCAAGAAAAATCAAAGATTGTCAGCGACGTTATCGGGGAAATGAAAGTGCCTCGTTTGGAAATAAAAAGAATTGTGGACAAGAAAATATTTGAAAAGCATCCGGGAAGCTATAACGGGCATATTCCGATCTCAGCCGTCATTGCTTTTTTAGGCGTGCTTTCAGCCATTTTTTACGATTACAAAAATATAATTGTTGGAAATGAGCATAGCAGTAATTTTGGAAATGTTGAGTATAAAGGAATGAAGATAAATCATCAATGGAGCAAATCGTTGGAATTTGAAAAACTTTTTCAAAAATATCTCGAAAATTTTATTACTCCCGACGTAAATTATTTTTCACTTCTTCGTCCTTTTTTTGAGATACGGATTGCGCAGCTTTTTTCCAGGCATAAAAATTACTTCAAAATATTCTCCAGCTGCAACCGAAATTTCAGGATTTTCAAAGAAAAGTCGGATGCTCTATGGTGCAATGAATGTCCGAAATGCGTTTTTGCTTTTGTTATGCTTTCAGCATTTTTAAGCAAAAAAGAACTGATAGGGATATTCGGAAAAAATCTTTATGATAATGAAAAACTATTGCCTGTTTTCGAGGATATTTTAGGCCTGGGAAAAATGAAACCGTTTGATTGCGTGGGAACATTTGAAGAATCCCAAGTAGCTTTTTTCTTAGCATCGAAAAAATTCAGCCAGTCGGCAATTAATAAAAAATTATTGCCAAAAATAAAAGTTGATGAAGAATTGCTAAATAAAGTTTTTAGAACAAACCTTTCTTTAACTCCGGAGAATTTCAAATTTCTAGGAATGAAAAATGCGGCGATTTTGGGGTATGGGAGAGAAGGAAAGGTAACGGAAAAATATTTAAAGAAAAATTATCCGGATCTCAAAGTTTCCATATTGGACCAAAAAAACGATCCAGAATATCTCACCAAACTGGAAAATTTTGATATAGCCGTGAAAACTCCGGGAATCAATAAAGCATTGATAAATATTCCATATACTACCGCTACCAATATTTTCTTTTCGGAAGTTGAGAATAAAATAATCGGAGTTACGGGAAGTAAAGGAAAAAGCACGACCGCGTCTTTAATATATGAAATATTGAAAGCCGGAGGAAAAAAAGTTCGGCTACTGGGGAATATCGGGAATCCAATGCTTGAAGTTTTGCTAAAGCCAATCGGCAAAGATGAAATTTTTGTTTTGGAACTTTCCAGTTATCAATTGGATGATATCAAATATTCTCCCAATATTGCTGTGGTTACCAATCTTTTCCCGGAACATATGAATTATCATGGAAGCGTGGAAAAATATTATCAGGCCAAGAAGAATATAATTAATTTTCAAAGAAGTAATGACATTTTTGTTTATAATCCAAAAGACAAGCTATTGGCTGATTGGGCAAAGGAGACAAAATCAAAAAAGATTGTTTTTGCGCAAAAATTGCCTTTGAACAAATTTGATGTTCCGCTTCTCGGAGAACATAACCTGGAAAATATAAAAGCGGCGGTAACAGTTGCGAAAGTTTTTAATATTTCCGATAAAACTATCAACCAGGCTATAAAAAATTTCAAACCCTTGCCGCACAGAATAGAATTTGTCGGTAAATTTAAGGAAATAAAATTCTATGATGATGCCATTTCTACTACTCCCGAGTCAACGATAGCGGCTATCAAATCTTTGAAAAATATCGGAGTGATTTTTCTGGGCGGGGAAGACAGAGGATATGATTTTTCGGAGTTGGAAAAGGCAATCAGAAAAAATAAGATAAAAAACATTGTTCTTTTTCCGGACAGCGGAAAAATAATTTTCAAGTCGGAAAAAGATTTGAATATTCTCAAGACTTCCAGTATGGAAAAAGCAGTCAAGTTTGCTTTCAATAATATCAAAGCGGGTGAAATAGTTTTACTTTCTTGTGCTTCACCCAGCTACAGCCTTTGGAAAAACTTTGAAGAAAAGGGAGACTTGTTCAAAAAATACGTGAAAATTTTGGGGAAATAAAATTATTATTCGGTGGATTTATTAAATTCAGCTCAAAAGGCTGTTTTTTGATTTTTTTAGGTCACAAATTGTGACTTCAAGTGAAAAAGTATCCACAGTTGCAAAAGGAGAATATTAAGTGATATAATATCACTGTAGGGATGAAGTTAATTATTAAACAAAAATAAAATGAAGGAAATAATGTTGGTGCCTCGGGAGGTAATAGAGAATAAAATTCATATTCTTCGAGGGAAAAAGGTAATGCTGGATAAAGATCTGGCTCAATTATACGAAGTAATGACAAGAGATTTAAATAAGGCCGTGAAAAGAAATATAGAACGCTTTCCGGAAGACTTTATGTTTCAACTCAGTAATGGAGAATTTCAAAACTTGATGTTCCAATTTGGAACATCGAGTTGGGGTGGAACCCGAAAGCTTCCTTTAGCTTTTACCGAGCAAGGAGTGGCAATGCTTTCCAGTGTTTTGAATAGCAAAAAAGCTATTCAGGTTAATATTCAGATTATCAGGACTTTTTATAAACTCAGGGAAATGGTTGTTAGCAACAAGGAATTGAACAAGAGAATTGATGATTTGGAAAGAAAATACGACAAGCGTTTCAGAGTAATTTTCGAAAACATCAAGCTTATGATAAAAGAGGATAATCCGCCAGCTGGCGGATCAAAAATTGAGATTGGGTTTAGGGAGAAGAGAAGGTAATTTTTTATCCTTTGCATTTTTTCAAATAATCCTCAATTTCCTTAATATATCCGTTCACTTCTTTTTCTTTATTTTCCATATCGTTAATGTAATCATTGATTTCTTTGGTATCATAGCCGGATTTTTTGAATTCATCTTTTTTGTCTTCCGCGTCGGAAAGATATTTTTCTATTTTATTCTTGGAATTTTTCAGTTCTTTGAGATTTTTGTTGGCTTTGTCGGTTTCGCAAACATATTGTATTTGCGGTTTTTCCGGACCCGGGGAAGCGAAATGTTGGACGACGAAAAACGCATCCTCACCGTTAAGTTTTCCGCGGACATAGTTTATTCCGATTTCGGTGAAATTTTCATTTAGAATATTAGCGCGGTGTCCCGGGCTGTTCATCAAGGCCGCGTGGGCGCTGTTAGCGGTAAAATAGTTGAGCGCCAGATTTTCTCCGACAAAAGTATAATTATATCCGACTTTTTTTATCCAATACCAGGGCGTGATTCCGCTTGGAGAATTATGCTCGAAATAATTGTTGTTATCCATATCCTCGGATTTCAGTCCAGCTGATTCGCAAAGAGATGAATTCCACTTTAAAGCTTTTTTGCCATTGGCGACTCGATCGGAATTAATTCTTTTGAACATTTCCTCGGCGAAAATATTGCTTTCAAAATTCTTGCAGTCAATTTCTTCGTAGGAAGCGGTTTTTTCGAATTCTGATTGCTCTAGCGGAGCGCTGATTTTCGCTTCGGGGATTATCTCTTTCGTATCATTTCTTATTTCCTGAATTCGATTTTTAACCTTGCTTACAAGATCTTGTTTGTTCTGGAGATAAGACGGCAAAAAATAGGCGCCAGCGCCCAGGACAATCAGAATAAAGATATATGAAATTATTTTTAATTTGTTCATAATAGTTTTTACGATTTTAAAGCTAGTTTGGATTTCTCATTTAGCTGATTTTAATTAAATCACAAATTAGTGCTAAAATAAAGGAAACGGTCGATAAAACTTATACCCTAAATTTTAACGCTAATCTATGCCAACTAAAAAACAAAAATTAAAACCAAATTGTTACAA
>JBBABD010000029.1 GCA_041657845.1 Parcubacteria group bacterium | reverse complement strand
TATTTGCAGTTCCCGGAATTGGTTCAAGCGCAGTGTAGTCATATGGTCCGACAGCATTAATTGCGCGGTAGAAAAAGAAAGTTCCTATGATAAGAAAAAGAAACAGGAGAAAAAATTTATTTTTATTGCTTGCTGAATTCATATCCGATTAACTTTTACATACTTATTCCGTAAATTTTTCCGTCATTTTGATTAACAAAAAATAGAATGTCCTCAGAAGATGACAGGAATAAATTTGCCGCATCGTAAATATTATTTATGTCTTTCGTTTCCACTATTCTCTCTGATTTTCCCGTAGTAATATTCATTTTCCAAAACACGTCTTTAGCGGTTACTTTTTTATTTCGGTAGTCGTTTGGAAGCACGTAATTGCCAGAAGAAAAAGTCGGAAGAGCGTAATAAATAGTTTTATTATCCTTAGACCAAACGCACTTGGAAGCGAAGGTTGGGATATTCAGATTTTGGAATTCTCCGCCATTACTGTTAATAACAGCTAGACTAATCTTTGATCCGCCCTTGGAATCGACTGAACTAACAAGAGCTTTTGTTCCATTTGGAGACCACAAATAATCAGCTCCGAAGCGTCCTGAAAATATCTTTCTAGCTTCTCCTCCCACTGTGTTTATAATGCTTAGCGATGTTTCATTAAAAGAATTAGGACTATTCCAAAAAGACACGAAAGAAGACTGAGGAACAGACGCTATCCAGGCATCGCTCATCGAAATATCTGCTATTTTTTTCCAGTTGCTTCCGTCATAATTAGCTGCGTTTATTGTTCTCTTTTTCGTTTTTGAATCATAATATTCATAAACAATTTGGTCTCCTGCATTTCCCCAAATTGCATACTCAATTCCATCAGCAAGTCTAAATCCTTTTTTAGCGTTATAATCATAAGAGGAATATTGAATTTTCCCGTTGTTATTGAATCTCGACAGTACTTTTCTATTATCAGAAGACCACAGTATTTTTTCTAAACCGGAAAAATTATTATTATCAACTATCTTTTTCCCCGTTCCATCCAGAGAAACATTATAAACGCTTCCGTTTAGACGGGTATAATAAGCTATCTGATCATCTTCGCTAAAAAGAGCGGGAGAAATTATTACTTCATCAGACAAGGGATATATTTTCTCGCTATTTTTAAATCCTATTTTTTCCCCTATTTCTTCAAGAGCGCTCTTCTCTTCATTGCTGGCAGCCGGAGTTTCTTTTGCCAAGATATTTGTATTTATAGCGGAAGTTTTTTCCTTAAAAGAAACATTATAAATTCCCATGAAAAAAAGAACTGAGGCCAGCAGAACTGAAGAGATTATGAATATTTTTTTAGAAATAGACATGGAAAATTTTATTTAAAAGGCTTTGCATTCGGACAAAAACTTAAGCCATAATTGCCAGTTAAATTTTCATCAACATCAGGAGAGACAACGACAGCTACGTCGAGCAGGCAAGCTTTATCTTTTGTTATCCCTAAAGTTGTTACGAGATACGCTTCTGCTTTTTCCCTTGTTCCTTCCAAATCAGAGTTTTTAATAAAAATCATAAAGCTATTTTTATTATTATAATAAGAACCGTTGATCTCATAGCTATCGTCGCTCTTTATTATTGCGTTCTTATCATCAATTATTCTTTCGGCTGTTTTTCGATAATCAGCAATGGGCAACTGATTGTTTTCGGAGAAAACGGCTGTTTCTTCTTCAACAACAGTATTTTTTTTATTTTTTAGAAATAAAAAAACAAAAAGTAAAACAGGAATTAAAACGGAAATTGATATAACAATTAATACTTTTTTCATAATGATATAGAATTAATTAGTTCCACAAATTTTGGCTGAATTTGTCCATGGACTGAATTTAGTCCCATTCGAAGATAATTTGCAAGCAGCTTGTATATTAACTTCTGATTTTTCTAATGAATTTCTACAGTTATTGTATGCGGTTTGATTTTTGACCTTACAATTGCGCTGAGAACAATATGATAACCCTTTGCTATTCGTTACTCGTTTCATACACCCCATTAAACTGCCGGATCCTGTAGCAGTTTCAAAAATTTTACTGCTATCGCACTCGCTAACTGATCCAGCGCTAGTTATCATATTAATTTGAAAAAGTCCTATTGACCAAGATTTGCCATCAGCACATAAATCAGTTTGACTAGCGAAAGTTAAGAGACCCCTACTTTCCTTATTGCATATTTTTGACCATGTCTCTGGTTTTGAACTGAAACAGGTTGTTTTTAAATTTTCTACCGTACACGCTCCGGTTGACACTAGAATGCACGTTCCCGTTCCGCCTGTACCCGTTTCACTCGTTCCGCTTCCTGTACTTACTCCCGGGGTTGTAGTTGTTGTTCCCAGCGATTTCATCGTTATCGTAATTTTTACCAAATCAGGATTAATAACATAAAGGATGAGATAAGCGCCTAGGGCAATGATGAGCCCCAAGATGGCATCGGTTACTATTTTTTTGGCTGTGTCCATCTTGGAAGTGTTTCCGGCGCTAACCATATACATAAATCCTCCGATGGTCAGCATCAAGACAGCCGCAATTCCGACAGTCCAAATGGCAAATTTGTATATTGCTTCGATGTAAAGTTTGAGATCGGCTCCGGTATTTGCAGTTCCCGGAATTGGTTCAAGCGCAGTGTAGTCATATGGTCCGACAGCATTAATTGCGCGGTAGAAAAAGAAAGTTCCTATGATAAGAAAAAGAAACAGGAGAAAAAATTTATTTTTATTTTTGTTCATTTTCTATTTTTATAAAAATTCGGAGACAAATTCATCGCGAGTCCAGAAATTAAAATCATTACAAAAACAATGAGAGCCATCCGAATAAGAAAAATCGTCTGCCCAGGCAAATTAGAAATTATGCTGGCTAAAAATTTTCCGGAGTTCTTCAAAACGGTTGTTTCCAGAAAATCATCCCCATTAATAACCTCGGCTGTTATTGAAGTAGCAAGCGTTTTCCCTCCGCTTTCTTCCTGAGCAATTCCCCAATAATTTTTTAGAACTTTTCTTATTTCATTGGAAGGAGCGTAAAAAGAATAAAATTCTGCATTATACGATTCTCCAACGTCCTTTAAAACGCTAAACTTTATTTCTTTGGGATTTGATGCATCTGTTTTATCTTCGCCGTCCAATGTCCAGTTAGCGCTTATAATTCCGGTTTTTTCCAGCCAATCCGGATGGAATTTAACATCAAGCAAGGCATCGACTCCGCTATAAGTTTCAAACTCCGAATCGCTAAAATCAGTAAACATTTCTCCATCTAAATTATTATAACTACCCAAAGCTTTTGGCCAAAAAACATTTTCATCTCCAGAAATTATTTTTACATAAGGTTTTACGATTTGAAAAGATTTTGTAAGTTCAAGACTTTTCCCATTTCCAGGATCTTTTTCATTTACAGTTATTCTTTTAGCTCCTACTTTAACATCAAGGGTATCTCCTTCATTCCCAATTATCGGTAAAAATATGACATTCCCATTGTCGCATTCAGCTCCTTTGACAAGATCTTTATCGCAAGAAAAAGAAGTTCCATTAACCATCCAAGAGAAATCGCTCATTTCATCATTATTCACTTCTAATCTCAAAATTTGATTTTTTACCACCGGACAAATGTAGGAGGAAAGCTTTTCATACGTAGTAGCAGAAGCAACGCCATTGCATATCAAATCTTTTTTGTCTAAAGTTTCCCCATCACTGCTTGTGGTAAGATAGGCTTTTATTCGCTTATCAGTAGAATTAACCTTTACAATTACCTCGCTTTTACCTGTTCTGTTTTTTCCCTGATCTGCTTGCTTAACTGTAAGCTCTATTTTTAAATATCCAATTTCTTCATTTTGAAAATATGACGCATAAGCATCTCCTAGATTCAACCTGATGTTAATATTTGGATTATTTATTCCTGTCAACTTTCCTTCCAATAGTTTGTCTCGATCTAATTCGTTGGATATGTTTTGGAAACTTCCAGAAATATTTTTTCCAGCACTTATTTTCCAATCATAATGCAATTGGGAATAGTTTTGGGATGAATTGGTGACTATGGAGTTCACCGATAGCATATCTCCCATTTGATCTCCGCTAGAATCATTAATCGGATTTTCCGGAGTAGCAGAAAGAGATACGTCCAGTTTTTCGTTGGTTTTTTCTGCGGGATCAACCAAGTTGTCATCAAGACAATCGTTAATATCGATATCCGTCGTAGGAATAGAAACTGGATACCCTTTTACATCCAATGACTTTGTCTCAGTCTGAACAATTCCATCTTCATGGTCAGTTGTCTCCTGGCATGTCGGAGTTCCAAGCGACAGCCCTTCACAACTTTGAGACGCACTGATTGCATTATTGTAAATAGATGAAAGATTAACACAAAATGGACTTCCCACAGAACAATAAGGAGTCCCGCTGGTGCAATCAGGAGTTTCTTCCACATAGGCGCACCAACCTGTATCATGACTACCCCCTCCTGATGCTTCTCCCGTTGCTTCTCCTGATGCCGATCCTGATGCCGATCCTGAGCCTGCTCCTAATCCTAATTCTGAATCTGAAGATGAAGATGAAGATGAAGATGAAGACGTTGATTCTGACGCTGATGTTTCTATATCCATGGTTGCTATATAGTTAGCGTCTCCAGATTTTGCGCAAACCGCCGTTTTACCTCCCGAACAGATTGATGATCTACTTTTTAAACCTGAATTATCTTTCGTGCATTCATTGTTGGGAAGCGCCCACATAACCATAGAGCTTGAATCATCATATTTTGTCCCAATAATAGAAGTTCCTTCGACAACAACGCCAACCCTGTCCCCAGGCTGATAAACCCACTTGAATTTGTCTTGGCCTAATCCGGAAACGTTTGCTTCATCGAAGTTGCCATTACCGGATGTATTTGGATCTTGAGGATCTGTTTTCCAAAAATTTTCCTCTTTCTTATCAAAGCTGTCGTCTCCCACTGATCCATTTCCGTTTGTACTGGGGAATAAATGATCGCATCCATTTTTTATTTCCGCGTTGATTCCTCTCTGAAAATCATGAATATAACAATGTTTTTTGCTATCAGCGACAGAACTTTTATCATCCCCCCCAATAGAAGCTTCGTACCCGTCATCATCATTGCTTTTTTCAGTATAATCAGCTACTGGCTCATCCAGATAATTATATCCGCCTTGAGCAATCAGGCGCATTGCTTCGACTTTCCAATCATTTACTGTTATCTTGCCATCGCTATCATTGTCGCAATTTTCTTTCTTTGTTGCGCTTGGCTCATCTGTCAAATCACAATCTTTACGAGATAAATACCAACCGTAGTAGAGTTTATCGCCCGGATTGCTGAAATATATCGGAGTTGCATTAGCAGTAATTTCTTGTCCCTCTTTTGGCTCTGATGGATTAAAACTCAACGATACTTCCGGAGCCGAAGTTTTGTTGACGGAAACATTAAAATTTTCACCCGTTTCCTGCATACTGGAAAGATTGACATGATACCTATTTTCCAACTCCGATGCAACTTGGGAAGCAGAAGGCAAATGGAAAGCAGCCTTGGCAAAATTCAAGCTTGGAAAAAATATTTCTGCTACTACAACGAATAAAGTAAAAATTTTAATAGCCTTTTTTTTCATTTTATTATTTGATTAGTTTGATGAAAATAGAATCAACAATTATAATAAACAGTGAGGTTGAGATAAGGGAGTATATGATAGAACGGCTAAAAAAAGCGATAACTCCTCCAAATAAAGCAAAAATCAAATATGGAGCCATTATCCAAGTCATACTGGAAGAAAGCCAGATTAGCAGAAAAAAGATAACGCCCTGGAAAATTATGGACCAATACCCGAGTTTCTTAGAGAAGCTGAACATTACAAATCCTCGGAAAAAAAATTCATAAAGAGCTACGAAGAATCCTGTTAAAAATATTTGGTATCCCAGGAAAAGCAGAAAATTATCTGCGATCAATTTAGAAACTTCATACTTCTCAAAAAAATCATAATAATAATAAAGAACGTATAAAACAAGAAAGGCTGCAAGCAGAGAAAATAAACTCCAAAATACTCCAGTTTTCCATTCTCCTTGTTGAATTCCGAAATTATTCAGATCTTTTTTCAGTATTATCTTAACATAAAGAAGAGGAATAACCAACAAAAAAGTCACGCTGGAAATAATCTGCTGAAAAACTCCATTAGTTGGAAAAATAGCATGGAGAAGAAGGCAAAAAAAGATGATGCCGGCAGTAATAATATCCTCCCCATTAAAAATGGAAAATATTTTTTGCTTCATAAAAACATTATACTATATTTTTTTCCATTTAACTAATAAAAAAATTATGCCCAAGACTATGAAAATATCCGCCAAATTAAAAACTGGCCAAAAATTGAGATTAATGAAATCAATAACGCATCCGTAACGAATCCGATCAATTATATTTGAAATTGCTCCTGACAATATGAATACCAAAGAAAAATTTGAGGTTTGAGATTGGAGATTTGGTATTTTATTGAAAACTGAAAATTGAAAACTGAAAATTTGAGCCGATTCTAAAAATAAAAAAAATAATATTAGCATTAGAATGATCCATAAGCCAACAAACATATAATTACTAACCGGTATGCTCCAGGAAATATTGAAATTACAAATATAAAATCCGCCATTTTGGCGGATTAAATATTTTGAAAGTTGGTCGATAGCAACCAAAACAACAAATATAATGAAGCTGCAAAGTTTCATAATTTGTGATTTGTGATTCATTATTCTGCTTTTATTTGCACTTAATGCAAGCTTTAGCTGCTGGATAAGCTTTAAGCCGTTCAATGTCGATTTCTTCTTTGCAATTTTCACATATTCCATAGGTTTCACTTTCTATTCTTTCCAAGGCTTCGTTTATATCTTTTAGGCTCTCTTCCAGACTAGTTTCAACAGCCAAATTATCTGAGTATTCTTCAATCTCGGTTGCGTTGTCTTCTCTGTCTGTCCCTAATTCATTAAATTGGGTTTCGTAATCCCCCGGAGTCCCGGTTGGTTTAGCAATTTTTCCAAGCTCTTTTTCCAGCTTAGCTTTCTCGTCTCCCAGTTTTACCTTTAACTCTTTTTTCAATTCTTCACTGATCATAAAATTAAAACTATAAATAATTAGTACCTGAATATTACCAAAAATAACGGTTAGTGTCCACGATCTATTAAATAAAAATATTTTCGATATGTTTTATTTTGAAATTCTTCGAATCCCTGTCAAGCCAGACAGAAACAGCGTCAAAATGGTATGGGCAATCCCAGAGATTATTCATTTTTATGTAAGAATTGGCAATTTTGCTAAGCTTATTAAGCTTGCTTCGCGTGATGTTTTCTTCTGGAAGTGTTTTTTCGTATTTTTCCAAGCTTCTGGTTTTAACCTCCACAAAAACTATTTCCTTGTTTTTCTCAGCAATAATATCAATCTCTCCAATCTGCCTTCCCTTGTAATTCTTGAAATTTCTATTCAATATTTTATATCCTTTTTCTCTGAGAAATTTAGCGGTAATTTCTTCTCCTTCAAATCCTAAGTTTTTGTTTTGTTCTTTTTTCCAAAAAATCATATGATTTTCAACTAAAAAACCCCGTTTCAGGGGATTTATCAGTCAAAGCTTAATAAATATCGAGTAACAACCTTGTTTACTGCCCGGTACCTACTAAGATTTGGAAACCGGGCGCTACTAACGCCCATAATATAATTAAGTGGCTGCAGCGCCCAGTGTTTGACATGTATTAACATGTTAGCTGGAAACACTATAGCCCGGGTGAAAGGCAATTTCTGGTGTTATTTAGCAACATGTATTTTACATACATATCTTTCTATTAATAATATCTCTGACTCATATTATTGTTCTTCTACCGTTCTCTGGCTTTCGCCTTTGTTTTAAAGAACAAACTTTTTATTTATATTTTTATTTTAAAAAGTTTTTTTGACATGTCCTCTTGGAAAGATAACCTGTATTTTATTTTCCCAAGCGGACATGCCAATTTTTGTTTTTATTTTAGGGTCCTCCTGTCAGATAAGGAGGCGGTTCCATTGCATTGAATGAAACGCTTGAATAGTAGAAGAATTTCCAATCACAAATAGGGGGAAATTGTGATTGGAAGTTCTTCCACCATTTGAAATATTTTAATTTCAAATAACTTTATATCCTTATTATAACAAAAAAATAGCACTCGGTCAATAAAAAATAGCTAACATAAGCAAAAAATCTTTCAAAACAAGGCTTTTTTCACTATAAAGTTTTCTTTGCAGAAAAATATTCAAAAAAATAAAAATCTTTAAACTGCAAAAGTAAATTACTTTATAAAAATATTCTTACTTTTGCACAGGTTGTTAACAGAAGAATTGAAAATTTCTCAATTAATGCCGTCCAGTAGCTTGTCCACAATAGCCCACGTGCTATTTTTACTGGTTCCAAACATTAATTTGTTGTCAACAAATGCATAATCAATCGCCGTTGAACCATTTTCAGTCAAATTAAAGTATCTTACGTCAACTCCTTTGTAAATATTATCCTTAAACAAAACCCTTCCTTCAGGCAGAGTAATATTTCCCAGCAAAAGCGGAGACAACTCTCCCAAAAGTTTTGTTTCTTCGTTTTTCATTAAGAGTGAACTTTTAGCTTCATTGGATAAATCTACCGATAGTCCTATCTGAGAAATTCCAGAGTCATTGCTTATAAAAACAGAAAATTTCTCGCTAAAATTTTCCAATAAGTTGCCAGGAAGAGCAATTTTAATTATAGCATTAAATTGAGAAAAACTTATGGGATTATTCTCGCTGTCGGTTATAATAAACTCTACCGGTCTGTCTATTCCAAGATTTTTAAGCTCAAAAGAAGTCTTGATTACTAAATTTTTAAAGTTTTCATAGTTTTGATCTTTCATATTAATAGAAAGATAATTTGGCTTATCGACAGAATATTTAGGCACGGATTCGATTTCTACTTTATCTTCTTCAATTTTTTCAACTACTTTTTCCTGAATTTTATCGCTAACATTCGTAGCGAATTTTCCGGAAATCCAAAAATAATAACCGCCTATTGAAAATATGATAATCATCGCCACCACAACAATTATCCAGATTGCTTTTTTAGCAAAGGAGGCGCTCCTTGAAGGTTCTTTTAATTTGTCAGATTCCTTTTCCTCGTTATTGCTGGCAGAAACATCATCTTTACTGACGAATTTTTCTATTTTATCTTGCATCTGCTTCGGATATTGTTTGTCTAAAAATGGATTGAAATGCTTTTCATTTGCCATTTTTTCTCCGCTCTCAGCATTTTTTTCGGCCTTATTTTCTTCTGGAGATATTGATTTTTCTTTTTTAGGAAAAATTCCACTCAAAGCATCCAAATCTTCCTGCATTGTATGAATAACAATATTGCCATCGCCAATCGATTCCAGTTGATCTTTAGCATTTATCTCCTGATGATTTGTGTTTTCTTTTTTTTGCTCAAACATTTTTTTATTTTTGTAATTTAATTAAAATAAAATAGAGATAATAATTATCTCTATTTTACAACAAAATCTAATTATTGCAAAGCAATGAGA
>JBBABD010000028.1 GCA_041657845.1 Parcubacteria group bacterium | reverse complement strand
TCATTGAATTTACAATTTAACAATTTTCAAAATTTGGAAATTTAGTCATTGAAAATTGATTGTAAATTGAAAATTGAAAATTGAAAATTACAAGACTTTGTTTATAAACGCACCTAATTCTCTCTTAAATCTCTCTTTCGAAAACTCTTTAGCTCTATTAATAATATCCGCTTTATCATAGCTGCTTTCTTTTTCAATAAATCTCCTCACTCCATCCGCCAAAACTTCCGGGGTCTGGGCATCAAAAAATTCTCCGGTTTTGCCCTCTTCCACAATTTCCAGCACTCCTCCTTTTCGATAAGCGATTACCGGCACGCCATAGCTCATCGCTTCGACTATCGTCATTCCAAAATCATCATCCGCCGGAAAGATAAAAGCCCTGGCATTTGCATAATATTCAGATAATTTTTTATCGGAAGCCCAACCTAATATCTTTATATTATTCTTAGCTATTTTTTCCAGATACTTCCTCTGTTTTCCTTCGCCGATTATTATCAACGGCAATCCTAATTTATTAAAAGCTTCCACCGCCAAATCCACTTTTTTATACGGAGACAAACGAGAAACAATCAAAAAATACTTCTTATTTGTTTCCGGCTTTCCTGATTCATAATTCATAATTCGTGATTCATCAAATGCCGAAGGATATATGACAATGCTTTCTCTTCTGTAATATTTCTGAATTCTTTCTTGAGTATAGCGAGAATTGGCAACCAGATAATCCGGCCTTTCTGAGGCTAATTTATCCCACATCCGAACATAGCTGAGCAATAATCTAGAAAAAAATCCTCTAATATATCCGTGCGAAAGTTCCCAGGCAAATCTCATCGGCGAGTGAAGATATGAAATGTGAACGGTATTAAGCCTAGTCACAATTCCCTTACTCCATGCTCCAGTCGATGAAATTACCAAATCAAATTCGCGAAGATCGAAAGTTTCCGGAACAATCATGAAGAATGGCAAGAGCCACTGGTATCTTTTTCGTAAAAACTTCGGAAATTTCTGAAGATAAGAAGTTCTAATCTCCTTTTTGACAAACTTATCACCCATTTTCTCTCGGTCATACAGTAAGGTATAAATCGGCGCCTCCGGAAACATCTCTCCCATCACTTCCAAAACCCTCTCCGCCCCGCCATACTGGACCAGAAAGTCATGCACAATGGCTATTTTAAAATCTTGACTTTTTTGCATAGATGTTATACATTAATATGAAACATGAATGTTTCAAAATCTAGTTCTTAGGAGGTGAATTGTGCTAGGAGGGATACAACAAACTCAGGTTGTTGAATGTTCTGTGTGTGGAAGCCACGAAACAACTGATGTTTCGAAGGCAACATACTCCGGTAAATACTCCGATTGCCCATGTTGCGGAAGGAGAGTAGGCGATCCGTCGAACAAAAATTACCAAGCGAGAGCGAGAAGATGGAATAAGGAACACAAATAAACGATAGAAGTATTCAAGGAGTGAGTCATTGACTTGCTCCTTATTTTTTATCCATTATTAAGTTGCTAACTTCCTCCCCGCATTTTTCCCAACTAAACCTCTTAACATTTTCCAAACCTCTATTTATTATATCATTTTTCAACTTTTCCTCCGAAATTAGCTCATATGTCGCTTTCGCAATTTCTTGCGGACTGTTCGGATCTATCAAAATCGCTGAAGAATCAGCTATCTCCGGCATTGAGGAAATATTCGACGTCACGACCGGCGTTCCGGCGCTTTGCGCCTCCAAAATCGGCAAACCGAATCCTTCATAAAAACTGGGAAACAGGAACACCTCCGCATTTCTAAGTAATTCATACTTTTCCTCGTCGCGCACAAATCCCTTTAAAATAATATCGTTTTTGTATTTCGCAACTTGTATTTCGTATTTAATCTTATTAAAACCAAAACCGGGATTTCCCGCTAAAATCAATTTATGCGGAATTTTATATTTTTCTTTTAATATTTCAAAAGCTTTAACAATTCCGCAAATATTCTTTCGCTCTTCGAGTCTCCCGATAAAAAGCAAGCATGGTTTTAATTTAGAACTTTTGTCATTGGAATTTGATTGAAAATTGAAAATTGAAAATTGAAAATTGCTATCATAGCCCTCATATATAACTTTAATCTTTTCCGGCAAAACTTCATACAACTTCATCAGATCATTTCTAGTATTATTAGACACTGCTATGATAGTCTTCGCCCACTGACAGGAATTTTTAATCACGCATCGCATATAAATCTTTTCCCAAAAAGAATAGGCATTGGGACAAAACTCGTATTCCAGGCCATGTATTGTGACTACCGTATTATCGGGATGTACGAACGGAATCGTATGCGCCGGAACAAATAATACATCGACAGAATAAAATAATAACTCTAGCGATAATCCTATTTGAGTCCAAAAATAAGGCCATTTTACAACTTTAATTCTCCAGTTCTCCGGAAGCTTTTGACTTTCAGCTTTTGACTTTTGACTCCGTCTTACATATAAAACAACCTGATGACTCTTCAATTTGTCTCTCAGGTTTTTTATCACTTGATAAGAGTATTCTTCGATGCCGGTGCGATTATTTATGAAAGCTCTAGATGCATCTATCCCGATCAGCATAATAATTTTTAATTTTTAATTTTTGTAATTTTTAAATAAATCCTAAATCTAAATTTTTAAACATTAAAAATTAGAAATTATTTACAAAATTAAAAATTATAAAATTTAAAAATTCTACTTTGTCATCATTATTGTCCTCTTATAAACTTCCAAATTATCAAGAGCAATTCCGATTCCTTTTATCACGCAAAATAGCGCATCGTCAGCCACATAGCATGGGACGCCAATTGTTTTTGTGATAAGTTGATCCAAATTTCGAAGGAGCGCCCCGCCGCCGGAAAGAACCATTCCTTTATCAATCACATCCGCCGCCAGTTCCGGAGGAGTTTCCTGAAAAACTTTTTTAATTGCATTGATTATTTCTCTAAGTTCGTCCTGAATCGCTTCCGTTATTTCATTGGATGATATTTTGACAATCCTTGGGAGTCCTCCCATCAAATCCCGTCCTCTTATTTCCATATATTCTTCTTTGACCTGGGCAATAGCAGAACCGATAGAAATTTTAACATCCTCAGCCGTTCTTTCACCGATAACTAATCCGTATTTCCTTTTAATATAATCGGAAATTGCCTGATCGAGCTTGTTTCCTCCAACACGAGCGCTATGAGCCGCCACGATTCCTCCAAGAGAGATAACCGCTATTTCAGAAGTTCCTCCTCCGATATCAATAATAATGTTTCCTTGAGGATTGTGGACCGCTATACCAGCTCCTATCGCTGCCAGGAGAGGTTCTTTGACAACATAGGCTGATTTTGCTCCGGCTTTAATAGCTGCATTAACCACAGCTCGCCTTTCTGTCGAAGTAACCCCGGCGGGAATAGATATCATAATTTCCGGCTTTAAAAAACGTACTTTCCCGCTTACTTTATTAATAAAATATTTTAACATCGCTTCTGTAACCCGGTAATCTGCAATTACACCGTCTTTCATCGGACGACTAGCAACAATGCTATCCGGAGTTCTTCCCAACATTTCTTTAGCGTTATTGCCAACAGCCAAAATTTTGTTTTCAGCTAAAGAAACCGCCACCACTGACGGTTCATTCACCACTATTCCTTTCCCGGGAACAAACACAAGAGTATTGGCAGTTCCTAAATCAATTCCGATTTTTCTAATAAACATGAACAATTTTCAATTATCAATTATCAATTTACAATAAATTTTCAATGAATCAATTATCAATTTTAATTTTTAAAAATTATAAAATTGTAAATTGAATGAAAATTGTAAATTGAAAATTGAAAATTACGGACTTTATATGAATAAACTAGCTCTTAACCCTTTTTATATTAGCTCCTAACTTTGATAATCTTTCTTCAATGCGTTCATATCCTCTGTCTACCTGATAAATTTCTCTTATTGTCGTCTTGCCTTCAGCTACAAGAGCCGCGATTATTAAAGATGCTCCGGCGCGAAGATCAAAACTAATAATATTTTTCCCTTTGAGTTTGGTTGGACCCTCAATAATCGCCCGATGGACATCCAAAACTTTGGCTTTCGCTCCCATTTTTTCTATTTCGGAAATATAATTAAATCTCCCTTCGTACAAAGAATCGTGAATAAAAGTTTCTCCCTTGGCCTGAGTTGCCAAAACTCCAAAAGGCGCTTGAACATCGGTTGGAATTCCCGGATATGGCCTAGTATCAACCTTCAAAACTGCTTTAATATTTTTCGGAGGAATTACTTGAATCTGGTTCTTTCCTATTTTAAAATCAGCTCCAAATTCCCGCAGTTTTTCCAGAACCAAATCCAGGTCATTTTCCCGAGCGTTTTTCACAATAATTGGACTTTTAACCGCTACTCCCATAATCAAAAACGTGGCTGCTTCATTGGCATCAGGTATGACAATGTGCCTTGCTCCTCGAAGTTTTTTTGTTCCCCGAATTTCCAAAGTATGCGTTCCTATTCCTTTTATTTTCGCCCCCATTTTAACGAGAAAATTAGCCAAATCTTCGACATGCGGTTCCGTGGCTGCAATTTTAATTACTGTTTTTCCAGGGATAGAAGCCGCCAGCATCATTGCATTTTCTGTTCCAGTAACAGAAAATTCCTTGAGCACGATATTAATATTCTTTCTTCCAGAAGCATCAACTTCATAGCAATTTATTTTTTCATTTTTATTTTTCTCTATCTCAAATTTCTTATCTCTTACTTTAACTCCCATTTTTGAAAGCGCATCAAAATGGGTATCCAATGGCCTCGCCCCGATAACACATCCTCCCGGATAAGGAATCTTGAAATTATCCAGCCTTCCGGAAAGCGCTCCCAGAAGAAAAATTGAAGAGCGAAGTTTTTTTACTGCTTTCAGATCTAAATTAGATGCATCGACATTTTTCGCTTCAATTTCGATTATTCTTTTCCCCTTCCAAAAAACTTTCGCTCCCAAGCTTTCAATAATTTCAATCATCCGAAAAACATCCTCAATCAGAGGGATATTGGAAATGACGCATTTTTCTCTAGTTAAAAGACAAGCAGTCAGAATGGGAGTAGCTGCATTCTTCGACCCTCTCACTTCAATCTCGCCTTTTAGCTTTTTCCCGCCAATAATTTCAAAATATTCCATATTTGATAGTATAACCTAATATATTGGTTATTTCAAGAGAACTACAAATCCACAAATCTGCTACAAATTTACAAATATTTTAAACTCATACAGAAAATATACTCAAAAAAAGATAAGAAATATTCGTACATTTGTATATTTGTATTTGATTTGTAGATTTGTAGAAATAGCAAAAATCCCGATCGAGTCGGGATTAAATTTGCTATTTATTTCTCCTCTTGGGAGAAAGACAAAGAATTTTGCCTTTTATTTTTTGTTTTTTCTCTATTTTGTTTTTGTTTTTTCTTTATTTAAAATCTTGATTATCTGAAAACAATAGATCCTACTAGCAATAACACCAGAAGGCCGTGCACCGCTTTAAAAATATCCTGGTCCTTCCTCAAATAAATAATTAGATTATGGAAGGCCATCATTAGCGTGATCAAAATATTGACAGTTATGCACATAACCAAAATTACAATTAATGAGACCCAGCTTAATTTCCCCAAAAATCCTCTGTCCTGAAGTAACATATCTTTAAATTTGGAAAAATCTATTTTTGAACCTGATTTATTTTCACCGGAGATATTTCTTCCTCTATTATCCGATCCGTAATTCTCAGTGTTTAAAACAATCCCCTTGTTTTCTTTTTTGTTTTCCTCAAGCAACTTTTTTGATTTATCATCGGAAAGATTATTTTCCTCTTCTTTGATAACTCCGCTTTCCGCCCTAGATCCAAATTCCTGTACTGCTAAAATCACGAGG
Source organism: Parcubacteria group bacterium (assembly GCA_041657845.1). Lineage (NCBI taxonomy): Bacteria > Parcubacteria group bacterium. Next base: position 4,143 of record JBBABD010000028.1, on the reverse strand, counting down.
TTGTTGTCAATAATTCCCTTTCCTACCGCCACGCCGATTTCCTTATAATTAGGATTTAAAATATTTTTTTTGTGAGTCGGGCTGTTCATCCAGGCTTGATGCTCACTTTCCACAGAAGAAAATCCCAAAGCCAAATTTTCCCCGGCATATTTATAATCATACTTATTTTTTTCAAACCAAGACCATGGGGTAATTCCGCTTGGAGAAGTATGAGCAAAATAATTATTCTTAATCATATCGTCGAGTTTGTCTTTGGCAACTTGATCAAGATTTTCGTTTTCTGACAGAGCTTCGACGTTATCTTCAGTTCTGGATTTATTGACTAACTGGATAATAGAATCTTTATTAATCTCGCTGGCCAATGCGATATGGGAAAAAGCAAAAAACGCCAGGGTTATTCCAGCCACAAGGGAAATTATTCCATTTTGTCTCTTGATTACAAATTTCATAAAAATAGCTTAAATAAAGTAAAATAAAAAAGCGTTTCACCCGCGAAACACCCTGTTTTGGCTTCTTTTTTGCACCTTTCCACAACACTATACCGTAATTATAGCGCATTTCGAGCCAAAAGTCAATATTATGTACCTACATTTGATCTTTTTTGAAGCTCGGTCAAATAATCCCATTCCTGTTGTCCCATTGGTTCTATCCCTGTAATAAAAATTATGTCCATTCCAGTTGCGCAATTCATATGAAGATAATTTCCATCCTCATCGCTGGGATGTCCTACTTTGCATTGAAAACCGTCAAAAACTTTCTTATCGATACCAATAACAACTCCTTTTCTATTTTTTGATTCATTTAATATTTTATATATTTCTTTTTTTGTTTTTCCCTTTTTAATAAAATCATCAATCATATCCTCTGCTTCATCGGATAATCCTAGCTGCAAGACTCTTCCAATGTACTGATGCTTCGGATTTCCCAAATCTAATTCAAGCTTTGCTATTATATAATGGGTTTGGGCAAGAACATTGGCATAACTTTCAGCGCGCTCCATAATATCTTTGTCGCTTTCAAATTCTTCTTTAAAAGGGCTTTCTTTTCCGGGAAAAACCTCGCTTTTTGGATAAAAGAAAAACTCTCCCTTTCCATATCCATACTTTTCATCTTTTTCAACTTGCCCAGGCAGATGTCCGTTTTTCATTAAATATTCAATCGATTCAAGACTTGTTCCATGAAATCCAATACAATTTTCATCATCCAATCCCCTTTCAAAAAGATCAGCGACGATTTTTTTAAATTTTTCTTCCTTATTCCCTGCTTCGATTTTATTTTTCGGTATGTCAAAACTATGCATTGAAAATTTCTAATTAATTTAATTTGCTTCTCAGCTCCTCGATCTTGGCTTTTTCTAATTCATGAATAAAATCTTCCAAAATTTTATTTTGTTCCTTCTTTAATTTAGCGATTTTGGCTAAATAATTATTGTAACTTTCTTCAATTTTTTTTGCTCTTTCTTCAATTTCTTTCTGATCCATTTTTTCTAAATTATTATTTATATAGCTCTTTGAAATATTTCTGAAACTTTGTCATTAACCCCATCCCCTGAGAGAAATGACAAAAGCTTTCCTTGTTTAATTTCCTCCACAACTTTTCTTGGATCTCTGTTAAATTGACCTTTTATCACTTCTATAGCCATTTCCGGATCAATCATCTTTGCATCGGCATTGAATGGATTTTTCACAGAACCTCTCTCCCGCAAAGCCTGGAATAATTCGGGAAAATTCTGCGCTTTCTTAATTTTCTCTGCTGAACTTTCCGCAACTTCCGCTTTAGAACTTTCTAATTTACTTCCGCAAGATCCACAAAAATTAGCGCTTATTTCGCTTTCTACTCCGCATTTAGGGCAAACTTTGACCTTAACTTTTTCTCCTTCTTGCTTTAAACCCATTCCTTCTTGCATTTCCCTAATTGTGTCCGCTGCTTTTTTTCTCGCTCTTTCAATCGACTCATCTGATGATTTTTTAAGCTCTGAGAGCTGTTGTTGATGAAGCGCTTTCATTTCTTCATCTTTCTTTTTTAATTCTTCCCTCCATTCTTCTTCCGTTTTTCCACCAGCTTTTTTTGCCGTTTTAATAGAATCCAACGCCTTCTGCTCCATTTCTTTTTTTGTTTTTTCAATATAATCCTCTGCCTCTTCTTGAGTTCTTCCGCCAAACATTGCTTTTTCCTGAGCTTCTTGTGCGCTTGCAATGCGCCGATTGGATTCCTCTTCTTCCGATTTCATTTGCCTAATTTTTTCTTCGTGTTCTTCCTGAATTTTTTTCATTTCCTCTTCATGTTTAATTCTTCCCTCTTCTCTCGACTCTTCTCCCAACTCTTCCAATCTTTTAAGTTTTTGATCAATCTCTTCTCTGCTTCCTTTTTTATTAGCAATTTTTTCAATAAGCATCCCCTCTAATTCTTTTGATAATTCATCAAAAGCTTCCGAGGCGCTCTTGCCTATCCGCTCAATATTTTCTTCGACTCTGTTATTTATTTCTTCTTTCTTTTCCTGAGAAGAAAGTTTAATCGTTTGATTTCCATTATCTATTCCCATTCTCCCATCCGTTTCCATTCCGCTTGAAACAGCTTTTCCATCTGCCATTTTTTCCTTTCCTATTCTTTCAAGATCTTCGAAAGTCGAAACTTTTCCAGACGATTCAATTCCAGTTTCAGGAGTCTCAGTTTTTTTCTCAAGATTAGTTTCTGATTTTTTTTCTAATTCCATATTTTTATCAATATTTTATTTTTTTTCAAAACGTTTTTTATATTCTTCATATAGGTTTTTGGCTATTTTAAATTTAGTCTCGCTTACTCCTATTCCATATCTTGTATTTTTAGTATCCGGATGCCATTCCATGGCACATTTCCTATAGGAGTCCTTAATCTTGCTTTCATCGCTCGCGCCCAAAACCTTGAGTGTTAGTCTGATAAGCTCTGCGTTGCTAAAATTTGTTGCTCCTCTTGTTATGAATTCATGCTCATTTTTTGTTATTCCTAACTCTCTGCATGCAATATCGTCAGCATTCTCTTTTTTTCCAGTTTCTTCTTGTTCTCTCGATTTTCCAAGTAGATTACCGCAATATCCGCAAAAGTTGGCATTTATTCCATTGGCTTTTCCGCATTTTTGGCATATTTTTTCCTGACTTTTTTCACTCGATCCCCCAGCCCCTTTTTCTCCATTGGCGCCTCCACTTTCCTGCCTCCTTCTTTCTTCCTCCACTTCTCTTAAAAAAATATCAATTCTTCTTTGAAAATCCTTGAGCATTTCAAGCTTTGCTTGCCAAGCAGTAAATCCAAGGCTTCCATTTTTAAGACTCTCTAATAATAATATAAAAGTTTTTGCTTTATCCGCATAGCTCTTATTTTTAATATCGGAAAAATTTTGATATTCAACTTTTCTGTAAAGATTATCATATAAATTTTCGAATTCTGATTTTATTTTTTCCTCGTTTTTATTTCCATATATATTGAATTTTTTATTGAAATACACTTCGTTAATCCTAGATTTCTCGTCGAATATTTTATTCATTTTGTCTGACCATTGATCGTATAATCCATTTGAGCTGTTGCCAAACCAATCGAGAATTCTCTTTCGTTCTTCAAAATCAGATCCAGCTATTTCTGTTCTTACTTTCTTCTCTTCTTCCAATTTTTCTTTTAGCCATTCGGATTTCTTTCTCTCGTATTCCAACCATTCGTCAAGATATTTTTTGTCTTCCTCCCACATTTTTTCGGTATATTCTTCTTCCGTATCAGCTTTTAGTGATTTTCTTTCAAACTCCTTTGAATAACCATCTTTATTGCTGCGTTCATTAGCGCCATATTTTCTATTGCCTTTTTCTCCATATCCAGCATTAAAATTTTGTTGTCCAAATTCCATTTTCTTAGCTTAAATTATTATTTTCTAACAAAAAAGACGGCCACCCGTCTTTCAAAAGAGTCATTTTATGATGCAAAAATAGCATTTTCCGTAACTCATGTTATAAGTATAGCATTTTTTAGGGTCTTTGTCTATTTTTTTTGGGATAATGTAAAGAGGAAATAGAAATGTCCGCTTTTGCGGGAAATAAAAATGTCCGCTTTGGACAATTTTGTTAATTTTTAGAATATTGAAATTTTCTCCAAGGATGATCGACAGCCGGCTTTACCGGAATA
>JBBABD010000027.1 GCA_041657845.1 Parcubacteria group bacterium | reverse complement strand
ATGCGTTGAGGCTTTGGAGGATTTGCAAAAAGCATTAGAAGTTGACACGGGATTAAAACGTATAGTGATTTTGTTTTTCAAATTAATAAAATGAAACTCGATAGAAAAATAAAAATAGAGGTTGCTCCGGGCAGATCATTTTTGGGGATTTTTATAGAAGAGGAAAAGGATATGCTCACATTCATTTGGCACAGGGAGTATAGCAAGGTTGAAATATTTGATTATTATTGCGATAATATTGAGGAATTTGAAAAAGAAATAGCAAGGAGAATAAAAATTAAACATTTAAAAAAAACTATGGAACTAAAACATTGGACGGACAAATTGGAGGGCGGACTATTAAAGCGCTACGAAGAAATGTTTGCAGATTTGAGGGATAAGGAAATTAAGTATTTGGAGGTGGGAGTTTTGAAAGGCGGATCAATCGAGTGGGCGCAAAAGTTTTTTCCAAAAGGAAAAATTGTGGGAGCGGATATTCATTTTACAGAGGAAGCGGAAGATTTGGCGGAAAAGGAAAGAATTACATTCAGAGAGGTTGACCAAAAAGAAGTAGCTACTATGCAGGAAATTGGAAAAGAATTTGGAGAGTTCGACATTATCATTGACGACGGAAGCCATAGGAAAGATTTGACACTAAATACATTCAGCGCTTTGTGGAAATACGTCAAGAGTGGAGGCTGGTACATAATCGAAGATTGGAGCGCTGGATATTCACATTCTCCCGAACACAAACAATACGAGGGAATGGTGGAATTAGTATCACAAATAATGATTGACAGAGGTAAGCACGGGATTAGCAATATCAAGATAGAATATGAGAAAAAATCCTTTGCTGCTTTTAGGAAATTATGAAAATTGCAATAGTAGTTTTCAATTTGAGCCAGATAGGCGGAATAGCTACAAGGGCTTGTTCCACTAACAATTTATTGAAAGGACTAGGGCATACTTGCCACACTTTCAAAATTTTTGATGCAAAAAAGAATTTCAAAATTAAAGAGCCAAAAATAATAGGCAAGGGAAAGAATTTTAAAATAGAATGTGGAGAATTGAGCATACACGTCGACAAGATAAAGGAAACAATGAGAATATTGGACGGGTATGATTATATTATATTCACACACCCTTGTCCGCACGGATCAGAAAACAACTTATGGAGATTATTGTATAGGACGAAGCCTAAAAAAATAGTTACAGTAAGCGATATTTATTGGAACGATTATTACAGAGAATTTGACGATATGATTCCCTATGTTGATAAATTTATTGCAAACAATGGAACTATAAGAAAATTCCTACTAGAAAAGAAAAAAATAAAAGCAGAAGAATTATTACAACCTTTTTATTTCAAAGACAGGGGATTGAATGAAGATGAAAAAGAAAATTTGATAGTTTGGACAAATCAATGGAGGGGTTGGAAAGGAATAAAACACGCCTTGGAAGCGACTAGACTGCAAGAATACAATTATGAGTTTTATGGAGTTGGAAGAGAGTATTACAATTTTTCAAAAAGGAAAGATGTAAAAGAATTTATACGGAATGATTTTGTTTCAAATAAAAAAGGAAATGGTTGCGTTGACATTATGGGATTTGTTGGGTATGACGATATCCCAAAAATATTAAAGAGGGCAAAGATGTCGTTTGACCTAACGGGATTAAGCGAAAAGTATTACGGTCATTTTAATCGGACTACACTAGAGGGAATGTATTTTGGTTGCGTTGCTATTGTTTGGGACACTATGATAAAAAATAGCAAAATTCCAAAAGAATGTGTTATAGTTGCAGAAAGAGGAAACATAATTGATTTGGCTAAAAAGATTAAATATTATAGTGAACACGAAAAGGAAAGACTGGCTATTGCAAAAAATGCGTATGCTTTTATAAACAAATACATTGATTTAAAAAAGATAGAAAAACAATATTTATTTTAAAAATATGAGTACAACGAAAAATAACAAAAAAGAACGCTGGGAGGAAATTAGCAAAGGTTTGAAACTTTGGGAAATTGAATTTATAAAATTAAAAACTCTTGGCTACAAATACGAAGAAATTGCAGACAGATTGAGAAAAGGTTTTAGAGGAAAAAAATTTAGTGATGTTGTTTTAAGACAGCTTATTTACAAAGACGGGAGATTGAATGAACACTACAACGCTTATTACGAATTGGCTGCGGAGGAAAGTTTGGAAGAGGGAAAGCGTATTTTGGAAAATGCAACAAGCAGTGCTGCTATGACGCAAGTAAATTTATTGAACAAAGTTTATCAGGGAAATGTAAGGCTCGGAGCGTCAAAGGAAATTCTTGATAGAACACTTGGAAGAGCAACACAACCCGTAGATATTAAAGACGACAGAATGATGCAAGAGCTTGAGGAAAAAGTAAATAGTATTTTTGAAGACAATGGAAACACTACACGAATTGCTAACAGAATTAAAAATCCAAAACGAGGAACTAGCAAGGGCAAAAAAACTAGCTGATTTATTTACGGTTGACGGAAAGAAAGGAAGCGAGGCGTTGACGGAGGGTCAACTGGAAATATTTTATGCAATATGTTTTAGACCTTGGAATAGAATAAACATTGTTAGTTGCACTCAGTATGGAAAATCATTGACAGTAGCACTGGCTTGTATAGTCATAACTTGTTTACAAGGAAAGAGAGTGGCGGTATTGGCGCCGACAAATCCGAAAACAAAATTGATAATGCGATATTATTTGGAACATCTTGGGGATAGTCCTCTTTTTTATAAAGAACTGGAAGCGAATACGAAACTGGAAAGACTGCGACAAGAGGAAAGCAAGGACAGAATTATTTTAAGAAATAACGGGGGAATTTACACAGTGTCAGCTCAGGCAGGAAATTCAAAGAAAGGAATTGAGAGCGCAATGGGCGAGGGCGCAGACATTGTAATAATAGATGAGGCTTGTTTAATTCCGGACGAAATAGAAGCGACAATATTCCGTATGATTTCAGGAAAAGGAATACTGGCTTGTTATATTAAAATCGGGAATCCTTTTTACAGCAATCCGCCATACGAGCATTTTTACAAATCGACATACAATCCATTTTATTTGCAAATTTTTATTGACTACCAACAAGCATTAAGAGAGGGGCGCTACACTCAGGAATTTATTGACGAGGCAATAGGAAAGCCGATGTTCGATGTTTTATACGAATGCAAATTTCCAGCGCCGAATGAAATTGACGAAAAAGGATACAGAAGATTATTGACACTTCCGCAGATCAGAAAGGCAATGGTAAAAATTCTTCCGGACTTTTTATATGGCAGGTTTAGACTGGGAGCGGATATTGGGCGAGGTGGAAATTACAATGCCTATGTTGGCAGGGACGATAAATATATGTGGCTTCACGGAAAAAACAAGAGCAATGACACAATGACAAACGTGCGAGAAATAAAAGATGCTGAGGCTGATGTGAGCTTCATAGACGACACGGGAGTTGGTGGGGGCGTTACGGACAGATGCGTAGAGTTGAGCATACCAGTGGTCGCTGTGGGGCTTGGAGAGAGCGCCAGTGATAAGAACAGGTGGAGTAATTTGCGAAGTGAGCTATTTTTCAATTTTAGGCAGTGGATTTTGCAAGGTGGAAAATTAGAGGAGGCAGAACATTGGCTAGTCCTTTACGAAATAAAATGGAAAGTAGATAGCGGAAGCAGATTTAAAATTGAGCCGAAAGACGATATGATGAAAAGAGCAAGAGCGCAACTGACAAGGTTGGGTTCTACCAGTCCAGATGTTATTGATGCAGGGAGTTTGACATTTGCGGAAGAAAAAAGACCGACAGTCGAAGTCATTGGCGACGACGATGAGGAAGATAACATTGACGATATTTGAAATAATTAGTAAAATATAGATATCAATAATTGTCTAGGGGTTAAGCGATATCAAAAAAATATGGGAATACTACAAAAACTCTTACAGGGTTTTAAAGAAAAGTTATTGCTTGGGAGTTCGTTTATTTCCGGCATAGAAGTTCCAGCTCCACAGACAAAAGATTACTTGGAAAGTTTTAGAGCCAGTTCATTGGTTCACTCTTGCACGAAAAAAATCGGGGAGAAAATGTCCACGATAGAATTTGAGTTATATCAACTCAGAGGATTAAAAGCGAAAGAATTGGAACAGCACGAAATTTATGACCTGTTATCAAATCCAAATCCAATAATGACAGGATCACAACTTCAAGAAATTACTTCTATTTATTTATCACTGCTTGGGCAGTGCTATTGGTATAAGGCAAGAAATGGAGTAGGGAAAGTTATCGAACTTTGGCTAATGCGACCAGACTTGACAAAAATAGTTCCGGCTGCTGACGGGAGTATTGCGTATTACAAATTCACAAACGGTGGAAAGGAACAAAGATTTCCAGCCGAAGATGTTATTCACTTCAAAGAGCCTGACCCTCTTTCAGATTATTACGGCTACGGCGCAGTTCAGTCCGTAATGGAAACAATAAGGTCAGACGTGTATGCCAAAAAATGGAACACAAGATTTTTTTACAATTCAGCTAGACCAGATGCTGTATTGACTACACAATCAAAAATTGGAAAAGACGATAGAGAAGAAATTAAAAATAATTGGGTTAGAAAATACGGAGGCTGGGAAAATGCCAGTCGTGTTGCAGTTCTTTCGCACGGGCTCGATTACAAACAAGTATCTGTCAATCAGAAAGATATGGATTTTGCAAATATGCGAATTGCAAATCGGGACGATATTTTAATGGCACTCGGAACAAGCAAAGCGGTTATGGCAATTACGGACGATGTGAGCAGAGCCAATGCTGATGCTGGGCTGTATGTTTTCCTTTCGGAAACTATCAGACCGAAAATGGAAAAAATAACAGATGTTTTGAATGTGAGATTAGTTCCTGAATTTGGAGAAGATTTATTGTTAATGAGTTTAGACCCGACACCTGACGACGATGCTGCGAAAGACGACCACTACACAAAGGCGCACAACAAATGGTTGACTACGAATGAGATCAGAATGGAAGAGGGCTATGACCCGATAGACGGGGGAGATTATATTTATCAGGCTTTGAATTTAATGCCAATGGGTTCTGATGTTGCGCCAACTTCTGGCGACGAAAAATCTATTGTTAAAATGGGAAGTGTTGCGGTTATGAAAATTGGCGGAGATGTGAAAGCTAAAGATTTTTATGATAAGAAGAAAGAAATAAAACTGAAAGCTATTTACAAACGGGCAATGCGCGGTAGAAAAACTTTGAGGCTTAGAGAGAGTTTGATAAACCAGATTACTATTGAAGTTGTCAAAACTATAAAAAAGATTGCAGTTGAAAATGCAGAAAAGAAAGTCGAGGACAAAGAAAAATATACGCAAGAGCAAAGAGAAGTTTTGTGGCACGAATTTGATAAAAGCATTACTGGTTGGGAAAAGAAATTTAAAAGCATAGTGCAAAAACTTTTCGAGGAACAAAGAGAGAGAGCGCTAGAGGCTTTGAAAAAATCAGGACTTGGAAAATCTGTCAAGGGCAGTGATTTGGAATTGCTTAATTTTGAAAAAGAGGTTAAAATATTTGTAAAGAGAGCCACGCCAGTGATTACGGATATTGTGAAAGAGGCTGGGGAAAATGCTATGGCGCAGGTTGGCGAAAAATCTATCAAAAAAGATTTCGATATAAGCGACCCGACTACCGCAGAATTTATTAAAATGAAGTCCACGAAATTTGCGGAAGAAGTCAACGAAACAACTATTGACAAAGTTAAAAATACTTTAGCCGAGGGAGTGCTAGAGGGAGAGAGTATAAAAGATTTGGCGAAGCGAGTGGTGCAAGTTTACGAATTGAGAATTTTAAGCAGTTCTAAAACTATTGCAAGAACGGAAGTGCTATCAGCCAATAATGCAGGTTCTACATTCGGCTACGAACAAAGCGGAGTAGTTGACCAAAAAGAATGGTTGGCAACCCTCGACAGTAAGTGCAGAGCCTCCCACGCTGGGGCTGACGGGCAGAAAGTGGACTTAGACAAGAAGTTTAAGGTTGACGGGGAAGAACTCTCTTATCCGGGCGACCCTGAGGGAAGTGCTGGAAATATAATCAACTGCAGGTGCACAGTCCTGCCAGTAATTAAATAATTATTTTAATTTAAGAATATGAAAATCGAAGAGAAATATTTTGGGCTAGGGGAAATAGTTTTTAAAGGGGTAAATGAAGACGGAACTTTTGAAGCCGTCATTTCTGGTATTAAGACGGATAGATACGGAGATACCATTGACCCTGCTGGTTGGGAACTCAAAGCGTTCAACAAAAATCCAGTTATACTTTGGGCGCACGATCACTACACCCCGACAATCGGACGGGCTACAAAGACTTGGGTAGAGGGAAAGGAATTGAAAATGAAAGGCGAGTTTGCGCCGACACCTTTTGCGCAAGAGATTAAGACCCTTGCCGAAAATGGATTTCTTAGAGCATTTTCAGTTGGGTTCAGACCATTGGATTATAAATTCAATGATAGCGGAGTGGACTTTTTGAAACAGGAATTATTGGAAGTAAGTTGGGTAAATGTTCCGGCATACGCAGAGGCATTATTGACTGGGGCGAAGCAAATGAAGTGCGGATTGGTTATGAAGTCGATATTAGATTTGCAGAAAAATATAAAGAATGATAAAATTGAAGAAGAAAAAAAAGACGGAGAGGAAGAAGAAAAAGTTATTTTCACAAAAAGCGAATTAGAAAAATTTAAGAAAGACATTGAAGTAAAAGCAGGAAAAGTATTGAGTAAGAAAAATCGTGATTTAATATCTAGTGCAATCGGGGCTATGGAAGCTGCGCTAACTCCACTAAATGATTTGTTGGAAGCTACTAATGAATCAGCTGACGACAAGTCCGGAGTAAATGCAGAACAAGGTCGAACAAAAGCTACCGAGGCAGAAAAAGCTCCCGAGCTGGACTCTGCGACACTTGCGAAAATTGCGAACAAGGCAATAGAATCGCTATTGCTAAATTTGAGGAAGAAGTAGGGGATTTAATAATTAAGATTTATTAGTATGGAATTTACAAAAGAACAACTCGAAGCCATTGGTGCTTCCGTTGGCGATGCTGTTTCCAAAAAAATGGAAGAGATAAAATCTATCGTCAAGGAAGAAACTAAAGGCGACGAAAAAATTATCAAGGACATAAAGGAAATTGGAGAAAAATCTATAATGAAAGTTGAAAGAGTGAAAGCTCCTTTCGTTCAGTTGGGAAGTGAAATGGAAAAGTTTTGCGATAACTTCAAGACTCTTTTAATGGGAGGAACTATTGACAAAGCTGCTTTTAACGAAACGACTGATGCAGACGGAGGTTATACTGTTCCGGTAGAATTGGAAGCTTCTATTTTGAGTTATATCGAAGAAGAAGCAATCGTAAGACCTAGAGCGACCATTATCAAAATGAAGTCCGATGTTTGGAAGAGTGGAAAACTTGACCAATCAGCGAGTCAGTTTGGTGGTGTTGTTGTTTCTTGGGTTGGAGAATCTGAAACGACTACGGATAAGAAATTCACACTTACTCAGATTTCCTTGACTGCCAAAAAGATGCTTATGCTCACAACCGAATCGAGAGAAATTTTGTCAGACAGCAATATTGACTTTGCGAACTATGTTGTCAATATTTTCGGAAGAGCTGCTGCATATTTCGAGGATCAGGAATTTTTGACTGGTGTTGGTGGAGCTCACCCGAACGGAATTTTGGTTGACGGAGATATCGCTGTTATAAACCGAGAAGTAGCCGATCAGATTTCAGGCAAAGACATTAACGATATGTTCTATGCTTTGAAACCTGTATTCAGAAAGAAAGCTGTATGGATTGGTAGCACTGGCGCTATCCAATACATTGACGGATTGACTGTAAGCACAACCGACAAACGTCCTTTGCTATCAGAATCTTTGAAGTCCGAGGCTGCCGTTACTTTGAAAGGTAAGCCGTTCATTGAAACTGAAAAATGTTCTGACTTGGGAGATAAAGGAGATTTGGCATTCGTTGATTTCAGCTGGTATTACATTGGAGATAGAGAGGGCATTACCGTTGACGCTTCGATTCACGATAGATTCAGATACGACGAAATTACCATTCGTTTGGTCAAGAGAGTTGACGGCGATATGGCGATGAAGCAAGCTGCTGTTATTCTTGATGTTCCGTCCGCCTACTAAGTAAAACTAAATAACTTAATTTAGGGGGCTGGGGCGAGTTGAAAAACACTCGCCCCGTCGCAAAAGCATATGAAAGAATTAATTTCTGTAATAATTCCAAATAGGGCAGGAGAAAAAAACGAAACCTTACCTTATTTGAAAAAACAAACCTATAAGAATTTGCAAATAATAGAAGTGATAGATAAAGACGGGAAAGGTGCAAGTTGGGCTAGGAATACAGGATATAAAAAAGCGAAAGGAAAGTTCATATTTTTTTGCGACAATGACTTGGCGCTAGAAAAAGACTGCATAGAAAATTTATACAAGGCGCTAAAAGAAAATAAGGAAGCGAGCTGGGCGTTTGGAAGATTCACTATTGATAGTGTTGAGTTCAATAAAAACAAAGGCGCTATTCCGGAAGATAAATGGAGCGAGGCATACCTAGAATGGTTTTGCGGAATTAGCACAATGTCATTGATACGGGCGGAAGTCAATCCAGTATTTGACGAAAAGCGAGATAGATTTAATGACTGGGATTTATGGATAAGAATTACACGGGCGGGATTCAAGCCAGTATTTGTGGATAAGATTTTATTCAAAACAAAAAACAGACCGCACGGAATTTCAATGGGAAAAAACCATCAAGACGCTAAAAAAGAATTATTTGAAAAACATTTGAAAATTAAGATAGCGGATATAGTTATCCCACACCACGATCAGCATAAATATTTGTGGGGTTGCCTAGAAAGAATATCGAATAGGAATTTTAACATAATAATTGTTTCCGGCGGAACATTCGCCGAGAATTGCAATAAGGGCGCAAGGATAGCAACGACTGATAACATTATATTTCTAAACGATGATACAGAGCCGATAGAAGATGTTTTAAAGGCAATGGTTGAGGACGATTCGGATATTACGGGAGTAGCGCAGTTCATTCCAGAATTAAGAAATACATTTTACGGGATAGGACACAATCGAGAGAATAATATGAAAGCATTTTTGTCCGCGTATTTGGTAGATGTAGATGTGCCGTCAGGATATTGTTTTAAAGTCAAGCGCAAGGCGTGGGAAAAACTGGGAGGACTGAATGAGATATTTAAAAACGGGTGCGAGGATAGAGATTTATTTTTACGGGCAAATGAAATGGGAATGACATTCGGATATGTAGAAAATCCAATGATACATTTTCTAAGCAAGAGTGAGGGAAGATTCAACTACGCTGGAAAAATGGAAGAACTTGCGGAAAAAATGTGGGGAAAGAAATTGCCGAAAATGAAATTTCAAAGAGAGAAAAAATCAAGCAGATTAGATAAAGTGAATTTTTTAACAAAGTTTGTTGCAAAGACAAAGTTCTACTATAAAGGGAAGCTATACGGTGAGGGGAACGAGGTCGATGTAGCTTTAGAAGATAAGGAGTTGCTAAGAAAAAAGGGGTGTATTAATTAATTTTTTAATATAAAAACTATGACAAAAGCAATAGTCATTAGCAAGTTCTATCTTGGAGGAACTTTGCAAGAGAAAGGAAGTGTTGTCGAATTAACTCCGGAGCAATTTGACACACTAACAAAAAAGAATTGTGTTAAGGAATGTAGCAAATCGGAGCAAATGAGAATAGCCGAGCAAATGAAGCCGAAGAAAGAAGAAAGGATAGAGGACAGAGAAATTACGAAAGCGCCAGTGGACAGAATGCTACGACCCCGAAAGCGATCAGCGAGAAAATAAGGTTGACGACTGGGGTAGTTCTCCTTTCGTTCTGCCCCAGTTGATATAATAATTAATTTAAGTTTACAAATATGAGCGAAGAAAAAATGGTATCAATCTTCAATCCTTTCGCCAATGCTTACTGCCAAGTGAAGTTGAGCGTTGCGCAAAAGTTTTTGGAGGGAGTTGATGAAATTAAACAGCGAGTCGAGGCTGTTGAAGTAGAGGAAGCCAAAGACAAGGCTTACAACGAATCATTAAAAAAGGTAAAATAATAATATGGATAAAGGATTAAGAGAAAAGGGCAATTGGAAAGCGACTTGGTTATTGGAAAAATTTGCTAATGATGAAGACGTAAAACTTGGAAAGGCGTTTGAAAGAAAAGAAATTGACAGTAACATTTTAGTCAATGCAGGTATAAACGCTTTGACAACTTTGTTGGCAGGTGGTGGAGGAACTAATTTTGGAAA
>JBBABD010000026.1 GCA_041657845.1 Parcubacteria group bacterium | reverse complement strand
AGAGCAATTTTCAGAATTTTACGCCCAATTCTTTTCCAACGATGTCCGATTTATATGAAGTTTTGAGCAATATGGAAGGCGCTGACTCATTGTCAGTGAGGCTTGAAAAATATACAGAAGGAATTTTTTCCGGATTTTTGAACCACCCGACTAATGTTAAGATTGATAATCAGATGGTAGTTTTCAATATCAGGGATCTGGAAGACGAACTTCGTCCAATTGCTATGTTTGTCGTTCTTCAGTTTATTTGGAATGAAATGCGTTCTAATATGAAAAAACGCTTAGTTATTGTTGATGAGGCTTGGGTGATGATGAAACATGACGATGCCGCATCTTTCTTGTTTGGAATAGCAAAACGCTGCCGAAAATATTTCACCGGGCTTACTACTATTACTCAAGATATTGCCGATTTTATGTCTTCCAGGTACGGAAAGCCGATTGTTACCAACTCTTCAATTCAACTTTTGCTTCGCCAATCCCCGGCGGCAATAGATGTAATATTGGAAACATTTTATCTTACCGATCAGGAAAAATTTCTTCTATTGGAAAGCAACGTCGGAGAAGGAATTTTCTTTGCCGGAGCCAAACATGCGGCGATTAAAGTCATCGCTTCTTACAGCGAGGATCAGGTTATTACGACTGATCCCAATCAACTTCTTGAAATCGAGCAGGCGAAAAAGGAATTTGATGAAGAAAATTTATAGCTCCCGCGAATTACGAATCCGGTGCAAATATACGAATAGTTTTTATTTATAATTATTTCCATATTCGCTATGAACGAGAATGAAGCGGAAAACTCGATGAATTTAGCCAATGCCAGAAAGACTATCCAGCAGAAAAAAAGTACTATTGGCCAGGCAAAACTAGCTTTGTCTTTTGGGAAAAAATTAAAAAAATATTGGGTGATTCTTTTGATATCGGCAATAGCTGATCTTTTTGGCGCCATTCCCGTTTTGAGTGTCATTGTGAATCTCGGTTTTGGTTTAATTCTTTTTCTTTATTTTGGATCGAAAAAAACAAAGAATCCAAGTGCGAATCTTTTGGGAATTGTTTTGCCGGAGTTGTTGGGAAGCGTGTTTGATTGGATTTTAAGCGTCCTGCCTGTCAATATTGGGACGACACTGATAAGAATTGCCTTGTCCGATGATACGGAATGATGAAGGTATTCTGTTAACAAAAAAACAGCTTGAACATAAAATTTCTAATTAACCTAATAAAATCCCAAATCCAAATTTCCAATGTCAAATAAAATTCCAAATCCAAATAACAAAAATTTTTGATTTTGAAATTAGAATTTGATTGGAAATTGGGATTTTGAAATTTGGATTTCCAATAATTTGCCTTCAAAATTATTTTCCGCGGCGACCGTCGGGCTATCAAGCGAAATAGTCGAAGTGGAAGTGGATGTCTTAGGTCAAGGACTTCATAATTTTACTATTGTCGGACTGCCGGATACTTCTATTAAAGAATCACGCGACAGGGTCAGTTCTGCTATTAAAAATAGCGGTTTCAAGCCTCCGTATCAATGCGGCAGGATTACTGTAAATTTGGCTCCCGCCGATCTTCCCAAACTTACTCCGATTTATGATATTCCAATGGCTCTGGGGTTTCTTTTAGCAACGAGCCAGATTAGTTTTAATTTTAAAAATAAGCTATTCATTGGAGAATTGGCATTGGATGGAAAAATAAGGCCGGTTCAAGGCGTGCTTCCCATTACTCTCCTGGCTAAAGATAAAAAAATAGAAGAAATTTATGTTCCCAAAGAAAATGCATCCGAAGCCAGCGTAGTTGAAGGAATAAATGTTATTCCAATTGACAGCCTGTATTCACTGGTCGGACATTTGGCAGGAGAAAAAAATATCGAAATCCATCCCAAAGTCGAAGTTGATTCCCTGATTAAAAAAGGCGATTGTGAATTGGATATGGCGCATATTAAAGGCCAGGAACATGCCAAAAGAGCGCTTGAAATCGCTGCGGCTGGAGGACACAATGTGCTTTTTAACGGACCTCCAGGATCGGGGAAAACGCTTCTGGCTAAAACGATGCCGACAATACTTCCCAGAATGACATTGGACGAAAGCCTCGAAGTAACCAAAATATTTTCTATTTCCGGAAAACTGCCTAAAGGAGAAGCTCTGATTGTTACCAGGCCATTCCGGGCGCCTCACCATAGCGCCAGCAGTGTTTCTTTGGTTGGGGGAGGAACCTTCCCTAAACCGGGTGAAATAAGCTTGTCTCATCGAGGAGTGTTGTTTTTGGATGAATTTGCCGAGTTTCCTCGTCCAGTTATGGAGAGCTTGCGGCAGCCTCTTGAAGATGGTATTATTACCGTCTCAAGAGCCAAAGGCTCATTGGAATTTCCAGCCAGATTTATTCTAGTGGCGGCTATGAATCCCTGCCCTTGCGGCAATGCTACTGACCCGGAAAGAATCTGCTCCTGCAGTCCTTCCCAAATAGTTAAATACCAAAGGAAAATATCTGGACCAATTTTAGATAGAATCGATCTTCACATCGAAGTCCCCAGGCTTAAATTTGACAAGCTGGAAAGCGGAGAATTGGGAGAAACAAGCGCTGAAATAAGGGAAAGAGTAGAAAAAGCGAGAAAGGTGCAGGAAGAAAGATTCAAAAATCTTAGTATTATTACCAATAGCGAAATGAATTCTCACCAAATAAAAAAGTTTTGTCCGCTGGACGAGAAAAGCATTGAATTGCTTCGAGTCGCGGTTTCGTCGATGCGGCTTTCTGCCAGAGCCTATTATCGTCTCATAAAAATTGCCAGAACGATCGCAGATTTAAAAGGAATTGAAAATATTCAACCGGATCATTTAGCGGAAGCAATACAATACAGATTTAAAACGGATTAATTTGATAATCAATGGTTAAGACGAAGAAAATAATTATATTTTTTTTACTCCTGCTTTTGGGGTTTGTTTTTTATAAACTGGTTTCCTTTAAAAATACTTCTTATTCCGGCGATTTTAAGAGCAAGAATAAAAAAATAACAATAAATGATGACGGATTTGAATATAGATTAAATAATGTAGACCAGGAGACAATAGATGAATTGCTAGGAGATAAAAAAATAATTATAAATAACGGAGATTTTATTTTTCCTGAAAGAGTCAAAAAAATATATAGCGGATCAAAAATTATTATTAAGAAAAACAAAGATGTTTCTATTTTGGCTGATGGAAAAACAATAAAAGGGAATACTTTTGGAAATATTGTCGCTATGGCGCTTTGGGATAATGATGTAAAATTAGGAGAGGATGATTTTACTATTCCCGCTACAAGCGCACCGATTAAGGATGACGCTAAAATAGAAGTAGTGAGGGTGGATATTAAAGAAGAAATAGTAAAAAAAGATGTTGATTTCGAAAAGCAAGCTACTGAGGATGACAAGTTGGGCTGGAGAATAAAAAAAGTAAGCCAGAAAGGAGTGAAGGGAATCGATGAATATAAATATAAAGTAGTATCGCACAACGGAAAAGAAATTTCCCGAAAGCTGTTATCCAAAGAAAGAACTAAGGATCCAACTCCGGAAATTTCAGTTCAAGGGACATATATGAAATTAGGAAAGGGAAGTAGTGGGCAAGGAACTTGGTATGCTTGGAAGGGTGGAATGTTTGCGGCCAGTACAACAATTCCTCGAGGCGGATATGCGAAAGTTACCAACACGGAAAATGGTAAAACGGTAGCAGTTCAGATTAATGATTATGGTCCGCAAGGAAAAGGAAGAATTATCGATTTGGACAAAGTGGCTTTTGAAAAAATTGCTTCCTTGGGAGCCGGAGTAATTGGTGTTAAGGTGGAACAAATACTAAATTAAAATTTTATGCCAAGTAAATTAGGTCAAAACTTTCTTAAAAATAAAGATGTCGTTAAAAGAATTGTAGATTCAGCCGGTTTGAATATGGAAGATTTTGCTGTGGAAGTCGGACCGGGAAAAGGAATTCTGACTGAAGAACTAGCTAAAGTCTGCAAGGAGGTTATGGCTGTAGAGATCGATAGGGATTTAATATCTGCGCTCAGAAGCAAATTTGAAAAAAATGAGAAAATTAAGATATTGGAAGGAGATATTCTCGGGATGAATATTGAAGGAATAATGAGCCATAAATTGAGAAGCAAGGGATATAAAGTAGTGGCTAATATCCCGTATTATATCACTTCTCCCCTTATTAGATTTTTTTTGGAAAATGAATTTCCTCCGAGAGAGATGATCCTGATGGTGCAAAAAGAAGTGGCGGAGAGAATTACGGCAAAACCCGGGAATCACAGTATCTTATCGTTGTCTGTTCAGTATTATGCCAATCCGGAGCTGTTATTCTATGTTGATAAAAATAATTTTGATCCGGTGCCGGAAGTGGATAGCGCAGTAATAAAAATTTTAGTCGATAGCCAGTGTTTGCCGATTAACAGAAAAAATGCAGATAGTTTTTTTCGAGTTGTGCGGGCGGGATTTTGCGCCAAAAGGAAAACCTTGAATAATAATTTATCCAATAGTTTTCATCTGAGCAAAAAAGAAGCGGAAGAGAAATTAAAAACAGCCGGCATTCTAGGAGCTGCTAGGGCGCAAGAATTAGATATCGAAGATTGGAAAAAACTGGCGAGATTATTTTTATAAAAAAACAATTCTAACCAAAACTATTCCATAAATTGAAACCGTTCCCAGTATCCACCAAAAAATATTTCTATAATTCACAAGGCTCTCACTGGAGCTTTTTCTCATTTTCGCAACCAGCCAAAAAGAAACCCCTCCCAGAATAATTGCCCACCAGAAAAGCCTGAATTCGTTAAGGAGGATAACGCTAAGCAGAAAGGATAGAAGAATTCCCGAGGCCACTATTATTTTTCCCCAGTATTCTCCAAAAACAACCGGCACAGTGTAAACCTCGTCTCCCTTGTCGCCTTCAATATCTTTAAAATCTTTTATCGGAATGGATAGCGTATACGCAATAATCAAGAGAATTATTATTTGGAATGGTATTTCAAGGAAAATTTGGCTATCGGTAACAAGCGAATAACCTGCGAAGAAAATCATAAGAGAAGCAACCGAACTTACAAAAGTAGAAACAAAAGCAAAACGCTTGAGCCGCATCGGCCAGGCTGAATAAGTCCAGGCAATTCCTTGGTAGACAATTAAAAGAAAGGATATTTTAAGATTAACTAAGGAAGCAAGATAAATAGAAAAAGCGAAAAATATTAATCCCATTGCCTTATACTCGGAAAGCGAGAAAGTCTTCTTTATAAGAGGGCGATAGGAGTTGGTCTTGGTATCTATTTTTTCATCAAAAATATCATTCACAACTACTGACGCTAGCCAGGACAGAATAACAGCGTCCAATACAACCAGAAAACCAAGAGCATTGAAAAAATTAATCGGTACTGTTTTTTGGGAAAACGCGAATCCAATTCCGATCCCGGCGATTAGCAGTCCTCCGTGATAAAAAACTTGAGGGAATCTGATATTTTTTAGGAAAGAGCAGAACCGCTCTTTCTGGTATCGGAAAAGTCCTAGAAGAATTATCGCGGAAATAATTAAGAGATAAATCATATTCACTTTTACAATAAGAGCATCATTAACCTGGTAAATGTCTTTTGAAAACAAGCTAAATGGAGAGAAGAACATCTGAACCGCATCGATTTCAGTCACCTTCGAAAATCCAATTGATATTCCTTGGACTGCTATTGTAATCCAAGAGGGGAATGTTCCTAAAATGAACAAGGTTGCATATACCAAAAAGGAAACAAATGCGGATTTTAAAATACTTTTTGATTTTAAATAGGCATAAACCAGAATTAGCAAGACAGCAATTAATATTTCAGCTCTTACCCCGTAGGTAATTCCGATGTCCGGACGGTCGCCGAAAAAAGTGAAGAATCTTTTTATCAGTCCGCTTAGGCTGTCAAAAGTATAAAAACTCCAGAATCCTTTTCCATGAGACATTACATAATCAACCAGGGGAGGAATTATGATTACAGAATATCCCCAAATAAGAATGTTAGCTGCTTTTTTAAAGCTTACTTTGAGTATCTTGTGAATAATCCAAAGTGAAACTAGATAAGCGATAAGAAATGAATCAAAAAATTCATAAAAAATAAAGAAGCTTCTGTGGGCATTTTCTCCTGTAACCCAATTTTCAATAAGTATTCTGATTAGTATCAAGCTGACAAAAGAAGAAAGCAGGATCCATAGGCTGCTAGGGCACTCTTCTATTTTTTGGATCATTTTTTCTAGTTTTGGCATTATCCTTTTCATTTAATAAATTTAGCATTAAATCAGGAAAGATAGCAAATAAAGAAAAACCGAGAACTAATTCCCGGTTTTTTGTAAGGCCCCCTTAGATTTTTTTAGAAGAGTCCTATTTGACCAAAGAGAGTGACTACTAACATTGGCATCAGTGCCAATAGGAAGGCCAAGCTCATCTCATTGTATGCCGCCTCCTTTTCTGCTCTCTTTTTGCATTCAGGACATTCGCACACTTCTTTTTGTTCCTCCATTTTTTTTATTTTTAATGATTAATAAAGCAAAAAACGGGAGACACCCGTTTCTTTACTATTCAATTATAGCAGGTTTTGAAC
This sequence comes from Parcubacteria group bacterium, assembly GCA_041657845.1. Classification (NCBI taxonomy): domain Bacteria; species Parcubacteria group bacterium. The sequence continues at coordinate 4,605 of JBBABD010000026.1, read as the reverse complement.
ATAAAGTCAAATGATGGTACAATTTATAGGACTTACGTGTTCGCTTCAAAAATATCAGTTGCGCAAGTACAGTGAAGCAGCGTCGGTATTTTTTAAACTTCTATCAGATGCATGGCAGGCATCGGCTCTATTTTAATATTTTTTATATGAATGACATTCTAGCTGCTTTAAATAAAAAACAACGCGAGGCTGTGACCATTACCGATGGTCCTATTTTAATTATTGCCGGAGCCGGATCGGGAAAGACAAGGACGCTCACTCACAAAGTGGCGTATCTTATTAGAGAAAAAAAAGTTCGTCCTGGAAATATTTTGGCAGTTACCTTTACTAATAAATCAGCCGGGGAAATGAAAGAAAGAATTATTAAATTGCTGACAGAAGAAAACCGTGTTCCTTCAAAATATGACTTGCCATTAGTCGGAACTTTTCACAGCATTTGCGCTAAAATTCTCCGCAAAGAAATTGACAAACTTGGTTACGAAAGATCTTTTAATATCATTGACGACCATGACCAAATGTCGCTGATGAAAAAAATGTTTGCGCGTCTTGAAATTAGCAAGGATCAATTTAATCCAAGGGCGATTCTGGAAGCTATCAGCAAAGCGAAAAATAATTTGGCAGACCCTCATCAATTTTCTTTGGGCATCGGAGGATATTTCGAAGAAGTAGTTTCCCGATTATATTCAGAGTATCAGAATGAGCTTAAGAAAAACAATTCTTTGGATTTTGACGATCTCATTATGTTTGTGGTTAAGATATTTCAGAAATTTCCGGAAGTGCTGGAAAAATATCAGAACCAATTCCATTATGTCCTGGTGGATGAATATCAGGATACGAACCATTCGCAATATCTTTTGGTAAATTTTCTGGCGAAAAAATATCGGAATTTATGCGTAGTGGGCGATGACTGGCAATCGATTTATGGATGGCGTCAGGCGGATATTAATAATATTTTGGATTTTGAAAAAGATTATTCGGAAGCCAAAGTAATTTCTTTAGAACAGAATTATCGTTCCAGCCAGGTAATTCTTGATGCGGCTTACGGAGTTATTTCTCAAAATGTTTTTCGAAAAGACAAAAAACTTTGGACGGAAAAGGAGGGGGGACAGCTCATCACTTCCTATGAAGCTGGGGACGAAGTAGAGGAAGCGGACTTTGTAGCCAGAGAAATATTGAAATCCAGCGGGGGAAAATATAGCGATTTTGTTGTGCTCTACAGAACCAACGCTCAATCCCGGATATTGGAAGAAATATTTCTCAAAAGATCAATACCGTACAAGATTGTCGGCGGAATAAAATTTTATCAGAGAAAAGAAATTAAGGATGTCGTTTCCTATCTTCGATTTATTAAAAATCCGAAAGATTATCTATCGTTGGAGAGGATTATCAATGAGCCGAAGCGAGGATTGGGGGACAAAACAATAGAGAAATGGGTAGCGATAGCTAAAGAAAATAAACTGGACTTATTGCAGGCTGGAACGCGTCTTGCAAATTTTAATAATCCTATCTTGCCGGCAGGCAGGAAAGACTCAATAATTAAAAAAATCCCAGATTCAAAGTTAGAAGATATTTCAAAATTTTGTGAGTTTATTGGAAGGATGAGAGAAACGATGGACAGGATTGATTTAACCGACTTTATTCAAAAAGTTTTTTCAGAAAGCGGATATGAAAAATATCTTCAGGATGGAACGATGGAAGGAGAAATGCGATGGGAGAACGTCAAAGAGCTTATTACGGTTGCTCAAAAATATGATAAAGAAGAAATTTCCAATGGACAGAAATTGGAAGAATTTTTGGAGGAAGTGGCGCTGGCGACAGATGCGGATAAGGGAGAAGAAGTTAAAGACTCGGTGTATCTTATGACTTTGCACAGTGCCAAGGGTCTTGAATTTTCAACCGTTTTCATTGTTGGATTGGAAGAAGGAATAATACCACATTCCAGAAGTATGCTTAGCCAAATTGAGATGGAAGAAGAAAGAAGGCTGATGTATGTGGGGATTACCCGAGCCAAAGAAAAGGCCTATCTTTGTTTTACGAGGCAGAGAAATATTTTCGGTTCTACTCAGATTAATCCGCCGTCGAGATTTTTGTCCGAAATACCGGAACATTTATTGGATAATCATGAATCAAGAATTATGAATTATGATTCGGATTTCGAAAAAAATAAAAAATCAATAGCTCATGATTCAGAATTTATAATTCAAAAATTTAAAGACGGCGAACATGTCCATCATCCGGATTTTGGCGATGGAGTGGTTATCTCCATTCAAGGAGATATTATTACTGTCGCTTTCAAAAAAAACGGAATCAAAAAGCTTGCTTTAAAATTCGCTCCGCTTAAGAAAATTTAGTTTATGTTTTCTTTTTATCAACATCTTCCAGAACTCGTTAATCCAATCGCTTTTTTAATCGGCAATTTCAGTGTTCGTTGGTATTCACTGATGTATTTAGCTGGTTTTTGTGTTGTTTATGGTTTGCTAATGTATAGAGTCAGGAAAGATGAAAGATTGTCTAAAATTTTCAATTTTCAATTTTCAATTTTCAATAAAATACCAAATACCGAATACCGAATACCATATTCTATCATTATCGATTTTTTGCTGTATTCTTTTATTGGACTTATCGCTGGCGGACGCTTAGGTTATGTTTTATTTTACAATCTAGGCTGGTATATAAAAAATCCATTAACCATTATTTCTCCTTTCGATTCAAGCGGAAATTTTATTGGAATATTCGGAATGAGTTATTTTGGCGGACTTATAGGAATTATTATCGCTACTATTATATTTTGCCGAAAAAATGAAATTAATTTTTGGCGGTGGGCGGATTTTGTGGTTCCGGCCATTCCAGCCGGATATTTCTTTGGAAGAATAGGGAATTTTCTAAATGGAGAATTATACGGAAAGGCTGCTAACAGTTTTTTGGGAATGTATTTTGGCGACGGAATTTTGCGCCATCCGACGCAGTTATACGAGGCGTTGCTGGAGGGTTTGTTATTATTTGTTATTTTATGGTTTCTGCGCAACAAAACTAAATTTTCAGGAACTCTTTTCTTGTTGTATATAGCGGGTTACGGAATGGTCAGGTTTTTTGTTGAATTTTTGCGAGAACCGGAAAATGATTTTATTTTTGGAATGACGAGAGGACAGGTGCTAGCATTTTTTGCGATAATAACGGCAGGGATAGCGTATGCTTATGGGGCTAAAAAACACAGCTATAAAGAAATATAAATTTAATATTTCAAGCTTATTAATTTTGTGCTATAATGTCTTTAATGGGTGAAATAGGAGACAAAAAAATGTTTCTTGATTCTGTTTTTGCTGAAAATAAAGGCGAAGCAGTTTTAGTTTTGAATGAAAAATATCAAGACATAAGCAAAAATCTGAAATCCACTCTGTTTTCTCGCGGGAGAATGTCGGAGTCTTTTTTTACTGAAGATTCAAAATTGTATATTACCCCAAAACAACAGAAAATGGTTAATCGGGAGGTAAAAACAAATAACGGAGAAAATTTATTTGATGGCGTTAGCGCTAGAATAGTTGGCGATTATAGAAAGTTTAGGGCTTCCGAAAGCGATTTCTTATATAAAAAGCTGTCAGACAAATATAAGGAAATTCAGAAAGGATTTATTGATATTCCCCAAAATTTTGCCAGAAGGATGACTTTGGTCAAATTGTGGAATCTTTCAGTCGTAGGCGCTATTGTGCTGGGAATGGTTTCGATGACATTTATTTATCGATATCTGGGAGTAGGTGTTTCGGCTATTGGCGATACAAATAAAGTTATTACAACCGTTCCGGTTGAACAGGTTCTCGGCGGAGAAGACATTAAAAATAGTCAAGATATTGTAAGCTATATAGAACAAATAATTGAAGATTCTGAAAAGATTAAAAAAGATGAATTTGAAAAAAGAGTTGCGGATATGGTAGAAGGATATCCGATTAAGAAAATGCTGCCTTATCTTTTTGAAAAAGACAGAACGGTCGTTGCTTTCTATATTGCAATTGCCAAAAAGGAAAGTAATTGGGGAAAAAGAGTCCCAGTCCTTAAAGGGGAGGATTGCTATAATTATTTAGGATACAGGGCAGTTAGAGAAAGAATGGGGTCGGGAGGGCATACTTGTTTCGATAGTCCCAAAGATGCTGTGAATACGATAACAAAAAGAATGGAGTTTCTGATAGAAGAGAAAAAACTCGATACTCCCGCCAAGATGTCTATTTGGAAATGCGGATCGAAATGCGATGAAGACGGCCAGGTGAAAAAATGGATTAGCGATGTGGAATCCATACAAAGCAAGCTGAAGGACTAGCGTAGTATTGATATTTTTGAATTTTGAAATTTGTTCGGCAGAGACGAAGCAACGCTTCGTTTTTTATGTTTTTATGCATAAAAATGCTGTAATTAAAAAAAAGACAATGACGCACTTCAGAATAATTTCCTGGATTTTGTTCTGTCACAAGGAAATGATAATGTCCTAATAGCGGGAAGTAGAAATGTCCGCCCCGGCAGGTTATGATATTAGTTTAACCACTAATATCAACCAAATGGACAATCGCATTATCATGAGTCAAAAAGAAGTTAATCGCTACGATATCATCCAAAAAG
>JBBABD010000025.1 GCA_041657845.1 Parcubacteria group bacterium | reverse complement strand
GCTTCAGGGCTGCGTGGTGGGCGCTCTCGGCTTCCCGCGAGCGAATGACCCCTTCGGGGGAGCGGAACATGTAGATGTGGTTCATGCGGCGCCTCCAGATCTCGGGGAATCGTAAACGGCGCAAGGGTGATCGGGGTAACTCTTGTTGGCATCCGATCGACTGTGTCCGAGCGCGATCATGTGATGGTATTCACAAAGCCCGCGTCCCTTGGTGTAACCCTTCATGGAAGGGAGACCGCCCTGGTCGGGACACTGCAAGCACTTGTCTGTCCTGACTTTCATTCCCCCACCACCGTTCCGTTCAACAGGCGAAGGCCTTCGTGGTATCCGGCCAGCCACAGGCTCTCGGCTTCTTTGCTGTCGATGGTCAGCCAATGAATCGCTGACTTGACGCCCTTGGAATACCCGTCAAGGTCCCAGGCTGCGCGAGCCTGCGTGCCGTCGAACGAGTCACCGATTGCGGACTCTACGTCGGGTCGGCGACCAGCACCCAGCCACATGGCGCACCAGAGGCCGAGGCACTGGGCGTACGCCTTGCAAGTGACATCCAGGAGCTTGTCGCTTGTCATCATACGCGACACGCATTCTTCGGTGACCACATTCGGTGTGGACTTGTAGGCAGGGAGCTTGGGCAGCGGGCTGAACTCAGCCTGCCCGTGCGCCTGGAAGCGCAACTTCGAGACACCGAATCGTGCGACGAGGTCACAGATCATCTTGGACTGGATTGCAGCTGTCATGGGAGTGATTCTCCAGGGTTGGGATTAGCGGTTTTTGCCGACCGTTCTGTCGACTCCCCATATCATCGAAATATCTCACCAGGGATTCAAGGGGTTTTTTCACGATTTTATTAAAAATTGAGATGACATCTAGTCCGGGTGCGCACGTGCGCGTACACGCGAGGCAAATCGCGAAAATTGGAAAGGAATGTAAGCCTACCGGAATAGTAGGATTATCCGATTTTAGTTTTTTGAGCTTTTGCGACTCCATAAAATTCATTGGTACCGTTGCCACCACGCGACGTAGTTGTTAAGGTCCCGATATGTTGACCGTCCGACCTCTCGATTCACTGGAGCAGACAGGCGCCGAAATGCTGCGCCTAGCCGTGACGTATGCGCACGACATGCTCCCACACATCGACAAGGGTCCCGAGGATCTGTTCGTCTTCATGCGTGAGATTCCCTACCGCGAGGACCCTGTCGACCAGGAGTGGGTGCAGAGGCCTTCCAAGACGCTCGACCACGATAGCCTGCATGGCGACTGCGACGACAAAGCCATCTGCGTAGGTGCCTGGGCTGCGCTACGCGGCTACCCTTTCCGCTTCGTGGCGCTGCGAAACTTCCACAGGTCTGTTGTGCATCACGTCGTCGCGGACGTACACTTCCCAAAAAGCGGGTGGACACGCATGGACGTGACGTACCCCCAAAACACAATGGGTTCTCGCGTTCCTTACGCTGAGGAGCTGATCCTAGCCGAATGGAACCCCTCATGATTACCATCGCAACCCTCGAAGGCGAAGCCCCGCGACTGCACGGTTGGTGGACCGACGTCAAGCGCTCCTCAGTCGGCCAAGCCATCTCGAACACGGGTGACGCGATCACCGGCACCGCAGGCGACATCGCGTCCGCCACGCGGGACGCCTACGGTGAGTACGTGCGCCCCTCCGTCAGCGTCGTGACCGACACAGGAGCCTTTGTGGGCGACGTGATCACGGGTGACTTCTCCAGCGCCGCTCAGAAGCTCAAGCACGGTACCGAGGACACACTCGCCTTCCTGGACCGTAAGCTCAACCCGTCCCAGGGGACCACCCTCGTGGAGGGGCTTCCCGTGACCGATACGGGTATCGCCTGGATCGTAGGCGGAATCGCCGCTGTGGGCGGCCTCTGGTACTTCACACGCAAGAAGCGCGGCAAGCGCAAGGGGAACTGAACATGCTCGCAGCACTCATGGGGGCCGACCCCACCACCGAAGGACAGCTGGCCACGCTCGAAGCGCGTTGGGCACAGCTCAGTGCAAGTGAGTTGGGGATCAAGACCCAGCTGAACAACCTGCCCGCAGCATACGGCATTGTCGATAGGGCGCAGCGCAACTCCCAGGTCACAGTTCTCAACGCCACACTAGGGGCGATCATGTCGGAGCTTGCACAGGTCGAGCACGCCATCGAACAGGTGAAGCGCACCATTGCGTTGCAGAATGCGTCCTCGAGCGCCCAAGTCGCTGTGGCTGACGCGGAGAAGGCGCAGACAACCGTGCGGGAGAATGCCGAGGCGTTCATCTCCCAGGGCACCACCAAGGGCGCCATGATTGCAGGCGTCGTTGCTGTGCTCGGATTCCTGGGCTGGAAGGCTCTCAAATGACCCCCGAGCTGGAAGCCCAGGCGTCCGCGCTGACGCTCCAGGTGTTCACAGGCGTCAGCCCCGACGTGGACGGGTCCCAGGTGTCGTACGGTGGACAGAATGTGTCACAGGCACGTTCAGGCTTGAATGAGGTCTTGTTCGCCATGCGTGCCAATCGGGCCGTTCCGGGGCACAGCGTGGACTATGAGCTTGCCAACGTGGTCTGGCCGGTATTGCTGCGACAGACTTGGTGGATTATCGCTGGGGCGGGCCTGCTGGGCTACTACATCGCCACGCGCAAGGAACCGTCCAAGAACAAAAGGACGCTCTGACATGCCCGATCCCGCCCTTCAAACGCTCCCGTATCCGAGACCCACGCTGGGTTACATCGCCGTCAAGGAATGGCTGCTGCCCGTGTCCCTGCTCGGGATCGGCCTTGCCATTGGGTACTACATGGGAAAGGTCAAATAATGTCCATCACTCCCGCCACAGGCCTCGAAAGCTACAACCTGAACATGTCCGCCAAGAAAGGCTCCGGCCCCGTGCTGCGCCAGGGCGTCCAGGGTTCACCCGTGAAAGCGCTCCAGACGTACCTGAACCGCCTGGGCTCCAAGCTCGCGGTCGACGGGATCTTCGGCGATGCCACCGAGATCGCGGTCATCAACCTGCAAAAGCGCTCCCAGCTCACCACCGACGGCGTGGTTGGCCCTCTGACCTGGAACGCCATTGCACAGAGCCTGGGTGAGTCGTTTTCTGTCACTGGATCGATCAACGCCTTCACGGGTGAACACGTGCCTGCTGAAGGAGCTTCCTCGGGCGTCATGTCGACCGGAGCGTGGGCTCTGGTGGCTCTGGCCGTCATCGGGGGCATCTACCTCTGGAGCGAGCAATGACCTCGCTGCTGGACACGTTTCGCGCTGCCACAGGAGGCGACTACGCCGGACTTGTCGAGGCGGTGCGCCCAGGCACCCAGGCTGAAGCCATCCAGGCAGGCCTGGAGTCGCTCACGGGTGTAAGCCCCGGCATCTACGACGTGGGTAACAACTGGGTCGTGATGTACCCCGAGCCGCAAGCGGCTCAAGTTCGCTCCTGGCTGGACAGCAAAATTTTCTCAACGGCCAAGGGCCAGGAAGGCGTCTCCTCCGTACAGGAGGTCCCGAGCACCATTCGCGGCACCACTGTGAAGCTCGGATCCGTGCTGGCGCCCTGGCTGATCTCTCGGGCCGTCCCAGCTGCACTGGGTTGTGTGCTGGTGGGATACCTCATCGGCAGCACCGGCAAGCGGTCGACAAAATCTGTCACCAGCGGGAGGCTGTGATGGCTGACGCCACGTCCAACATCGACAAGTGGATTGCCCTGGGACTCGATGAGAAGAGTCGCGCCATGTGGGCTATTGCGGGGATCATCACTGACCTCGCCGAAAACAACCCTGACTATGCCCTATTCCACACCGAGTGGGTACCGTTTTACGGCGCCATGGCCTCAACTTCGTTTGGACGGCTCAAGAGTGTCGACCCCGACGATGTCGCGCCGTACGTCAACGCCTGGGTTGCCTGGGCGGTCGAAAACCGTGCCAGCTTCACGGCCACCAAGGCCAAGACCGCGATGGTGCTTGCGGGGTTCGACAACACCCTTTCCACCGTCGTGGCCAATGCCATGTGGAGGCTGTCCAATACCGGGGAGCTGCCTCTGATCATCGCATCCCCTGCCGGTTGGGCAGCAGACGCAGGCGTCGACACCACCGACGTGGGTGTCGTGCTCAACAGCATCGGCAACGCCGCGAAGACAGGCGTCACCGCCACGTACGATATCATCCGATATCTGCCCTACATCGGGCTCGCTGTGGCGGCTTTTGTCGCTTGGCCCTACATCGCAGCAGCCCGCAAGCCGGGAAGCGCTGCCAACCGTGTCGCTGGAGGATTGTGATGGTCCGCAAGAACCCCATCGGACCCGTGAGCGTACGCTCCAAGACTCGAGCGCCGGAGAAGATTTACAAGGACTTCCACGGTCGGGCGCCCAACGGTCTCACCAAGGTCCCCTTTCGCATTCCTCGCGGGTTGATCTACCTGGGCGAGGCTGTGGCCGTCGAGTACCTGTCGAACAAGCTCAACGGTGGCGGCGACGGCAAGAAGGCTGTGTACCGTCATGACTGCCCCAAGGGCCAGAACATCGTCTGCACCGACGAGGGTCGCAAGCAGTTGTACGTTTTGGGTCCCAAGCAGATCGTCACCAGTCGCGGCATCGTCAACTGAAAGTGAATCCATGAAGAAGCAAAGCACCCTCCAGAAGATCCTGAGCATGAAGCCGAAGGTGTCGACGGTCAAGTCGTACACCACACACGGTGGAAAGAGTACCCAGGATATTGAACGGGAGCGTCGAGCCAAGACGTTTTCTGTCAAGAAGAACCCCACACCCCGGTTCTACATGGCCCGCTCCAAGACCCCAGGAGACTGGCTGCTCATGGACGGGCACAAGGTTCTCATGGATGACTCGTATCAGATCGTGTCCAACACCCTGGACGCCATCCGACGCAAGGGTTCAGGCAACTCGGAAGCCGACGAGGTTGCTTCGGCGATCTTGGCGAGGTCAAACCCTGGCGACGACTACCTGAACGACGCCACTGGCAACGAGATTGCGACAACGCTGCGATGGTCCCCTACCCACAAGGCGGACGGTGAGCGCCTCGCGCTGAACTTGGCCAATGTCGCCAAACGTCCCGACTTCAACAAGACGAGATACGTCGCGTTCCTGGCTGGGACGTGGATGCCTCGGGCAGCTCGCACCTACTACGGCAACGACCGAGACGTAAAGCTGTACGCCACGCTGCCGGTGCGCAAGGTTGCGGCAAGACTGTTCGTGGACTCGGTGCTGTCGGGTGACTGGGCTCCAACCAAGAAGAACCCCGCTCTACGCACCCACGTCTCGCGGGGCGAGTGCAAGCCGACTGCGAAGGGGAGACGGATTCTGTCTGCCCGGAAGAATCCCGAGTTCGGCAACGCGGGCAGCACGGCTCCGTGGACTGCGGCGAAGCTGCGCAACAAGATCAAGAAGTACCTGGGCCTGACCAGCGAAGAGGTCAAGACCATCAAGGACGGCTACCGCTACGTGTCTGGCTTCGTCGATTTGCGTTCCAAGGGATTGCCCATCATCTACGTCAACATCATGTGCGACGGTCGCATGGCAGCAGACCGCACTCCCGAGGGGTATGTTCGCACGGCGTCGTCTCTGAAGGACTACACAGGCGGCACGAACAACTGGTGCTCCTGGGGCACCGTCGAGCACGTCATCCTGAAGGTCGCCCGCGATCCAAGGAACGCAGCTCTGCATCCGTCCAGGCCGAATCCGAAGACAAGGTCTCGCACCCTCAAGGGTGGTCTCAAGATCACACGCGAATACACTGGAGCCGCATCTCGCAAGCCTCAGTACGTGGTACGTGACGCCCAGGGCAACTGGAAGGGCGCGAGCCACTCCAAGGTCCTGGCCGAAGTGCTCCGCGACTCCCTCATTCCTGCATCCCTCCGCTGAAAGGTGATACGATGAACACCATCCCACTCCTCAACCCCTCCCCGGTGCGCAAGAGCAATGCACGAGCTCTCATTGGAGAGTTCGACGTGTTCCTGGGCAAGAAGCACATCGACACCGTTTTCTTCACACCTGGAACTACAGCCGGTGACGTCAGGCGCAGTCTCATCAACCACGACGGCTATGACCCACGCATTGCCGTGATCGGCAAGTCATACCCTGGGCGCAAGACCAAGAAGAACCCCTCCCAGACCAAGCTCGCTGTGCGTGCCCTGGACCGCTCGCGCACCAAGGCCAAGTACGGCACGAAGGCGCACATCCCCGGCCTGCGCTACAAGGCCGAGGGCGTCACCGCGACGGGTGAGAAGGTTGTGTCTCGGGCACACACCCTCAGCGCGGCCAACACCTCCCGTGCAGCCCACAAGGCCGTCAAGGGTGCCGTCACGGATACGGCTACTGGCAGGGTCATGACGGTGCTGAAGGCCAAGCGCCAGCACAAGCGCACCGGGGCGGTCAAGAAGCCCCTGGTGGCGCTGCGCAGGCCCGCCAAAAAGCCTTCCAAACGGCCCCGCAAGTAGAATTTCGGCAGAACACTTGCCAAAACTGACCCGAGACAGTAATCTCGGGACTACAGCAGACTACGCGACTCCTTTAGTGCGAGTGGTCACAGATCAGATCCACACCACAAGGAGTCATGTCATGGCCACTCGCCGTCGCAGTCGCAAGTCCAAGAGCGGATACGTTCGCCCCAAGGTCCGCATCAGCAGGGGGACCGTCACGTTCGGTAAGCGCAGTCCCTACAAGGGCAAGGTCACCCGCGCCAACCCCTCCCGCACCCGTCGGAATCCGTCCGCCGCTCGTGGCGTCAAGAACGTCGTCCTCGGTACCGTGTTGCCCCTGGTGGCCGGTCTCGCTGGTGGCGTGGCGATCACGAACTACGGACTGAACAAGATCGGACTCTTCACCTCCGGCTGGGGTCTGAAGCTTCGCGGCCTCGTCCACATCGCCGTTGGCGCCCTGGCGTACGGATACATGAAGAAGGACCTCGCCAAGAAGGTCGCTCTGGGTGTGGCAGCGTCGGGTGGCATGGACCTCGTGCGCCAGAACGTCCCCGGCTTCACGGGTCTCGTGGGCGAGAACCAGCGCTACCGCATGGTAGGCTCTGACCTGCCTGCCGGTTCGATCCGCCGCAACCTCGGTGCCGATCTGCCTGCACGTTCCATCCAGAACACTCTGTCGGGCCGCTCGGGCACCACCGACGGATTCTTCCAGGCAAACTGATCCAGTTCGACAGAATTTGCCCTGAGAATCACTCAGGGTACTTGATCTTGAACGGTCCCGATCCTGGGGCCTTTTGAGCACACCCATAGGGTGACCCACTCGGACCATGAGAAGATGTGTCCGCACCAAGGAGATAATCATGTTTGCAGTCAGCGAGCGTTCCATGCAGGCCCTCGGCCTCGTCAACCAGGGCTCCCGCCCCGCCGGTGCTGGTGACTTCATCAGCTCCACCATCTGGGACACCGTCAAGTTCGCGACCGGCTGGAACCAGCTTGTCGAGTTCTTCGCCGTGCCGCAGAACAGCGCACAGTTCGGCGTCACCAAGACGCTGGGACACACGTCCATGACCGAGTCCCGCCGCCTCCCGGCTGGCAACTCGTTCGTGTTCGACCGCATCGCGCTGAACATGGTGCAGTCCAGTGGCGCAGGCGCTGCGGCCAACCAGACCCCCGACACCGTCGCCGACGCGGCCAAGAAGCTCCACGCCTTCAGGCACCTGCTCAACTACTCGATCCTGCGCGTGAAGATGCCCACGCTCGAGTTCGAGTTCGAGACGCCCATGAGTGCCTGGAACTCTCTGGCCGACCTCGTGGGCTACACGGCCCCGGTCGAGTACATCACCCCCACCCTGGCCGCTGCCGGAGCCCAGAGCTTCAACGCGGCGTTCGGTGTTCCGGGCAAGCTGCTCAACCTCGATCAGCAGGTCGTGATCTCGAACATCAACGGCAACCAGACCCAGTTCTCCATCCAGATCATCCCTGACCAGAACATCGCTTCGGTCACGGACGCGCTGACGGTGCTGGCCACTGACGGCGATGCGCTCCGCATCTCCCTCATCGGTGGAATGGTCCGCTCGAAGTAGTGTCTCCAGGGTCCCTCGGGACCCTTGTACCTTTGGTCGAGAAGGACTCGACCCTTTTACCTTTCTACCATGGCACCATCTCTTCCTTAGAGGAACCACATGCAAGCCTCCGACATCGCAGCCCAGCTCTCCGACGACATTTCAACCCAGCGCTTCCGCTACCCGAAATTCCTGGGCGGCGAGACGGTCGTGCCGTGCAAGGGTAACCCCAGCAACTCGGGGCGTCTCAAGATCAACAACTCGCTCAATGGCGCGTTCAAGATCACCGAGATCCGCATCCGCGCCTACGGGCCGTGCGACGTCAACGGCGTGGTGCCTCAGACCATCGACGCGATCACGGGGCAGCAGACCAGCTTCCCCATGGGGTTGGCTGTGTCGAGCGCGGCTGACGCCACCCAGAAGGCCGAGTCGGGCTTGACGGTGTACATCAAGGATGCCGCCACGGGTCGCGAGCTGACCGACGGCTTCATGCCCATCGAGAACCTGTGCGCTCCGGGCTATGTGCCTGGGCTGGTCGTGTTGAGCCCCTACAAGCTCGTCCTGGAAGACCAGAAGGACCTGTACTTCGAGTTCCGCAACCGCGACGAAGCCATCCTGACCGTCGCCGAAGCGGCGTACCACAAGGTCGAGGTGACGCTGATCGGGTTGCTGCACGACGGCGTGGGAGCATAAGCCATGAACCACCGTCGGGATTTACCCCTGGCGGTGTCTGAGGCTCGATTCCAGGCGGAGCTGGTGCAGCGCACCTCCAACGTCATCGGAACGCCTCTGGCCATATCTCTGGTACAGAAGCGCCGCCTGGACATGATCGCCTCCGGCACTGACGCCAATGGTGCTCCAATCATACCGCCCGAAGACCTGCTCGATACGGTCGAGGAAGTTGTCGCGGCCAATGGGCAGCGCACCTTCACCGTTCGTACCCCCGAGCGCGGCTTCTTCCGCTTCCTGTGGACCAAGTGGACCGTCAAGGGACCCCAGGGTCGCGCAGGTGCTTGGTCGACCGTGCCTGCCGACGAGTTGGCCGCTACACCCGCCTTCTACAGGCTCAAGCAGCGACAGCATCTGTCCAACTACCTGCACGACATTCGCCTCTCCATGACCTTCGTGTCGTCCCAGGGGCGTGTCATCACGACGGACCAGCCGTTGAGCGACCTGTGCGAAGCGCAGAGCCTGGGGCTGTTGCGTATCGGGCAGGGGCACATCTTCACGGGTGACTCCGAGATCAAGATCACGCTGCGCAACACGTCCAACGCCGAGCGTCGTGTCAGCGCCAACATCTTCGGCTACCTGTTGGTGCTCTGATGTACCCCAACCCCAACTACGACAACCTGCCCTGGGCTTCGACAACCCCGTTTCGCATGATGGCCACTCTGACGGCTCCCCAGATCGCTGGGGGCTTCAATTTCAAGGGTGTCAAGGCCAGCTTCAACTACGACCTCAACAACCGATCGCTGTACCTCATCGAGTCGATGTCGTTCCTGCCGTCAGTGTCTGATGAGATCCTGCTGGAGGCTCTGGTCGACAGCCAGACCAAGATGTCCTTGCTGACCATTGTGGACGACTCGGGAACGCCCGTGTTCCGGAATACGCTCCCGTTCGCGGGGCGCGTCGACGACCTTCGGTTGCGCTGGTGGTACTACTGCACCAGTGAGCCCAAGCACCTGGAGACGTTCATGAGCTGCAACCTGGACATCACGGACAAGCTCGTGGGATACCAGAATCTGTCCATCCGCGTGGCGCTGAATGGGTACGAGGTGTCGGACAAAAACTGGATCGCTGCGTTCTCCAAGTCGTCTGAATGGATCCCTGGTGCTGACGCGTCAGGTCGCCGCGGAGTGTCCATGGTCGAAGGTGTCCCACCCAGTACTCTGGCTGAACGGAGCTTCTGATGAGCTACCTACCACGCATCACGACGCTTCCGTTCGCCTGGAGCGAGGGTATCGATGTCCTGGCGGCCCCGGCACCGCTCATCATCGCCAACACCGCAGCGGTGCCTGGAGCGCACAAGGCGTGCATCCAGCCTGACATCGAGGTATTCGACAGTCCCACTTGGGGCGGCAAGGGCGTCAATGACAAGGGCAATTCGTTTGACTTGAGGGACAACATCTTCCTCGAAGCCGTACGCCTGGATTGCCCGTTTGCGGACGCGCTGCTCACCCTTCAGGCCAGGACCGAAGTGCGCATCTATGGTGTCATTGGAGCTGTGTTCGACACGGTCGCCACGGGCATCCCCAACGATGTCCCCTTCAAGCCAAACCTGTTCATCGACTTCTGCGCCCCTTGGGGCGAGTGGATGGAAGTGAACCGCTTCATCCCATTCGGGAAGCACACGGGTGGCGATGTTGCCACAGAGAAGTGGATCGGCTTGATCCCGTACGGGTTGGACATCAAGACTCTCGCACTGGACCCTGACTGGAATGCGGAGCCTCTCAAGCTGGAGATCAGCTTGAAGGTTCGTCACACCTACCCCAAGATCTGAGGTCCAACGTGGGCAACATGCGGACATCCAAAGCCAAGTACCCGTCCACCGGCAAGAAGTCTGGTGGCAGCGCTGCTGACATCTTGTCGCGCCTCGCAAGCGTCTTAGACGTAGAATTTAGGTTGTCGCTTGATGGCGAGAAGATCGAAAACCTCGTCTACCAACTCACCGGCAAGGGCTCGAAACTGCTCGCGGTGCAAGGCGTCGACTTCGATTTCGAGGCAGGCCCGTTTGAGGGCGCGATGTCTGGTGGACGAGGCATCTCATTCGGTCGTCGCTTCGTCGCTGGCGTCGAGGTGGACGCCTGGGTTGCGCAGGAGAATCGCGGGACGCTGCATTGGACAGAAAACGTCGATGAGTCGCGCTGGAAGGAAACGACCGAAGACGCCGCCTTCGAGGCGATCCATCCATCTACGCAGGTGCATGGATGGGTCGGGCTTGCGTTCGTCTATGTGGGCGGCGCGATCAACTCTTGGTGCTGGCTGTTCTCGAATGCGGACTACGCACGCCGCATCTACTACGTCATCCATGAGGCCGCGAGCTACAACGCAGACGGCACGATCAACGTGGCGATGATCCAGTACGCGACCTATGCGAGCGGGGAAGGGCCGATCCAGGTCGTCGACATCTGCCAAGCGGGGGACAGCGGACGAATCTTGCTTGCCGGAGATGACACAACCGTTGGGTCTACCGTCGATCTCGTCACGTTCGCGGCTGCGATGGAGGCTGACGCGAACGTTGGAGGCATCGGCTACGACGGCTACGGCGTGGTTCAGGCCGTGGAGCGCGATACGGGGGCCTTGTGGCGTTCGGACGACTCTGGAGCGACGTTCGCCAAGGTCACGAGCTTCTTCCTTGA
>JBBABD010000024.1 GCA_041657845.1 Parcubacteria group bacterium | reverse complement strand
ACTTTATGTCGGCAAAAACATAATCGAGGCCCAGCACGGAAGAATTTATGTCGAATCTGAAGGAGCGGGAAAAGGGTCGAAGTTTATCGTAGAATTGCCGATTGTCCAGCCGAAAGGGTAGGGTTGCAGTTTTTAGGTTATAGTATTTTTTAACCCCGGTTTTGGCCGGGTTTTTGATTTGATTTTCGGTTGATTTTATGCTACAATTAAGGCATGAAAACGATAGGAAAGCAGAGTCTTTTTTGGGATGTAGACCCAAATGAAATTGATGAAAAAAAACATCGAGATTTTATTGTTCAAAGAATATTGATGTTTGGCGATACTGATGATTTAAAATGGGCAGTTGATGTTTATGGAATGGAAATCATCAAGGATATTTTTCAAAAAAATTATCAAAAAATGGATTTCAAATCCAGAAATTTCTGGTGTTTTTACTTTAACCTAGAAAAAGAGAAATGCAACCAAATGCAATCAACGAAAAAACGAGGAATGTTTTGGAGAAATTAGTTTCAAGCGTTATTGCCTCAGAATTTTATTTAGCCGGAGGAACTGCGTTGGCAATTCAATTGGGACACAGAGAGTCAGTTGATCTTGATTTTTTTTCCAAAGAAAATTTTTCTAATTCCGAAATAAAGAAAAAATTATCAGAAATTGGAGATTTTTTTCTTTCCGGTGAGGAAGAAGGAACCATTAATGGAGTTTTGGACGGAGTAAAGTTGAGTTTTTTGAGATATGATTACGGTCAACTTTATCCATTTTTAGAATTTGAGGGCTTGAAATTAGCCGATGAACGTGATATTGCGGCGATGAAAATTGATGCCATTTCCTCCCGAGGAAGCAAAAAGGATTTTGTCGATCTTTATTTCTTGATGGAAAAATATAATTTAACAGATTTGATTGAATTTTTTGAGAAAAAATTTAAGAACATAAAATACAACAAGCTTCATATCCTCAAAAGCATTACTTTTTTCGATGATGCTGAAAATGAGCCAGTCCCAGTTATGCTTAAAAAAATAGGCTGGGAAGACGTAAAAAACAGAATATCTGAAGAATCCAGGAAGCTCGCTTTGTGAATTCAGTTTGTAGAGCCTAGTTTATTTTTTTAGATTTTTTAACCCCGGTTTTGGCCGGGTTTTTTGACGGTATTTTTCGCTTGTGGTATTATTTCACTATGAAAATTATTGATAAAGAAATCACGATTCAAGAGTTAAAAGAAATGGCGGAAAAAATGTTTGGCAACTTGGTGAAAGCGGTAGTTGACGTTGAAAAAGAAATAATGGCAGTAGACGCTGAACTTCATGCCGATGAAGAAGCATTTCTTCTGGAAAATGGGTCAAAACAAGAAAATCTTTGGGGGATTAACCTGTATCCGGAAATTTCCGGAGATGATTTCGTTGAATTTAATTCAATGATAAATTTGCGTCCGGCACAAGGAAATAGAAGCCGGGGAATTGATGATGTAAAAATTCAGGAAAAAATAAAATCAATCGTTAATAAGCTGGTGAAGAAATGAATTATCAACACAAAAATTTAGCCGAAGGGCGATGGAACTCGCTTTCTTTTCTTGAGCAGATGGCGAATGTCGGAAGCGAAGTTGAAAGGGCTTTAAAATGGAAGGAGAAAAGCAATGCGGAATACAGCCAGCTGGCTTTTGATCGAGCTTTGGAGCTTTTAGATTTAACGATTGGTGATGAGAAAAACAGATTAAGACTCAAAGAGATTTTGAGGCTCAGAGAGATGCTAGCTGATTATTTTGTTTTTAGTAACGCCTATAATTCAGCGGGAAAAAATTTCCAAGATTATTTTTATTCATTTGCCTTTGCAGCTAGAAATAGGACATAGTTCTTAGGTTTAAATTATAGTATTTTTTCAACCCCGATTTCGGCCGGGTTTTTTGATTTTAGTTCAACTTCATGCTAAGTTTAGGAAATGAAAAAAACCGAAAGAATGAAAAAAACAATCGCAATTATTTTTGGCGGGAAGTCAGCCGAGCATGATGTTTCGATTCAATCGGCGCATAGCGTTTTGAAAGTTATCGACAAGCTGAAGTACAATGTAATTCTTGTTGGAATAGATAAAAAAGGCCGATGGTTTCATGTTGATGAAAAATATTTTTTATCCGGAAATCAGCCATTTTTTTCGGATAAATTTGTTAAAAATAATCCGGTTGTTCCTTGTGCGAAAAATGGGGGTTTCTTCATAGAAAATAAAAAAGTTGATGCGGTTTTTCCTCTTGTCCATGGCACTTTTGGAGAAGATGGAGCGCTGCAGGGATTTTTTAAGATTTTTAATGTTCCTTTTGTCGGAGCAGACATTACGGGTTCATCGATTGGAATGGATAAGGATGTCACGAAAAGGCTTCTACGAGAAGCCAAAATTACTGTTGCTGATTATATTGTATATAAAAAACATCAGAAAAATGAAATATCTTTTGAAAAAATTAAAAAAAAGTTGGGTTTGCCATTTTTTGTTAAACCGGCAAGCCTTGGATCTTCTGTCGGGATCAAAAAGGTAAAAAATAAAAGTGAGTTTGAAGTTGCAATAAAAGATTCATTTTCCTATGGCAGTAAAATAATAATTGAAGAATTTATTGAAGGAAGAGAGTTGGAATGTTCCGTTTTGGGAAATGGAAAACCCATTGCTTCAATTCCGGGGGAAATAATTCTTCATCGAGAGTTCTATTCATATGAAGCAAAATATCTGGATGAAAATGCCGCGACTTTGTCTATACCGGCTAAGATATCGAAATCTATGACAAAAAAAATTCAGAGCATGGCCCTAAAGGTATTTGAGACGCTGTGTTGCGAGGGTATGGGAAGAGTTGATTTTTTTATAACTAAAAACAATCAAATTTTTGTTAATGAAATTAATACCGTGCCCGGATTTACTTCCATAAGTATGTATCCGAAGTTATGGGAATACAGTGGCATTCCTTACCCCGCGCTTATAGATAAGCTGATTGAGCTGGCGATAGATCGCCATAATACTGAAAACAAATTCAAAATATAATTTGCATATAATATTAAAATTCCCTGTCTTGGACGGGTTTTTTGACGGTATTTTTCGCTTGTGGTATTATTTCATTATGAAAATTATTGATAAAGAAATCACGATTCAAGAGTTAAAAGAAATGGCGGAAAAAATGTTTGGCAACTTGGTGAAAGCGGTAGTCGATATTAAAAAAGAAATAATGGCAGTAGATGCTGAACTTCATGCTGATGAGGAAGCATTTCTTCTGGAAAATGGGTCAAAACAAGAAAATCTTTGGGGAATTAATCTATATCCGGAAATTTCCGAAGATGATTTTGTTGAATTTGATTCAATGATAAATTTGCGTCCGGCACAAGGAAATAGAAGCCGGGGAGTTGATGATGTAAAAATTCAGAAAAAAATAAAATCAATCGTCAATAAGTTGGTGAAAAAATGAATTATCAACACAAAAATTTAGCCGAAGGGCGATGGAATTCGCTTTCTTTTCTTGAGCAGATGGCAAATGTCGGAAGCGAAGTCGAAAGGGCTTTGAAATGGAAGGAGAAAAGCAATGCGGAATACAGCCAGTTAGCTTTTGATCGAGCACTGGAGCTTTTAGATTTAACGATTAGTGATGAGAAAAACAGATTAAGACTCAAAGAGATTTTGAGACTGAGAGAGATGCTAGCTGATTATTTTGTTTTTAGTAACGCCTATAATTCAGCGGGAAAAAATTTCCAAAACTATTTTTATTCATTTACCTTTGCAGCTAGAAATAGGACGTAATTTTTAGGCTATAAATTATAGTATTTTTAACCCCGGTTTCGGCCGGGTTTTTGATTGAAAATTTTTTATTTTTCTTGAAAATAAAAGGTGAGCGGCGGAAGATGAAAGGTGAATATCTTTTCCGGAGTATTCTGAATCATTGTTTTAATTTCATCTTCAGGAATCCATTTTTGATTCTTTGTTTCGCTTTCTTGGGCAATGAATTCTCCATCTTCCACTTCGCAAAGAAAAACGAAACCAATCCATGGAAGTCCGTTTTTAAGTTGCTGGGTTGCGCAAAAAGGCTTGAAACCAAATGCGTCATCATCACGTAAGATAAAGTTTTTTGTTCGTGTGTTTGGCTCTATGATGCTTACACGGAGACCCGTTTCTTCAAATATTTCGCGCTTAAGTGCTTCGTGCACATCTTCGTATGAATAAATATGACCGGCTGGCAATTCCAGCGTTCCACTGTAAATCGGATCTTCTTTTGGCTTCCAGCGAGTTTGCATTAGGATGTGCGGCACACCGTTAATATTTTTTCTTACGATTGCCACTGTTGTGGGGCGGCACAATTTGTCTATTGGGTGCATAAAATATATATTATTAAATTAAATCTAATATTATAATAACATTTTTCCGATAATCGTGTAACTTGTAAATTTATTTGAGTTTATGCTTTTTTGTTTGAAAGATTATGGATTTTGTGCTAGTATCTATGGGTTATTATTAATCTTTTGAAAAAATGCCCTGTAGTGAAATTTCGAAATGATTATTTTTATAATTACTTATTAAAGAGTGAAAAGAGTAAATCGTTATATACAGGTTATACTGGCGATCTTAGAAGACGTCTAAAAGAACATAATCAAGGATTAAACAAATCAACGAAGCCTTATATCCCATGGAAGCTTGTTTATTATGAGGCATGTTTAGATATAGAAGATTCAAAAAGAAGAGAAAAATATTTAAAAACTACACAGGGTAAAAGATTATTAAAAAGAAGATTGAAAGATTATTTATATAAAAATAAATAATAATTCGAAATTCTACTACAGGGATGAAAAAGTTAGTAATTTTGGGGAGCACGGGGAATATTGGGGGACAAGTGTTGGATGTTGTCAGCAAATATCCCAAAAAGTTAAGTATAGCAGGACTCGCTGCTAACAATAATTTTGATTTACTTTTGAAACAGATCAAAAAATACAAACCGAAAGCGGTGGCTATTCCGGACGAAAAAGAAGCAGAAAAAATGAGGAAGAAAATATCAATCCCGGTATATTCAGGAGAAAACGCTTTGGTCAAACTTACTAATATCAGCGGATACGACACGCTTATCAATTCAGTTGTTGGTCTAGTTGGAATTCGAGCAACGCTTAATGCTATTCGAAAAAAGAAAGATATTGCTCTGGCTAACAAGGAAACTTTGGTAGCGGCTGGATCGATAGTGATGAGGGAAGTGAAGAAATACAAAGTAAAATTAATGCCGATTGATTCTGAGCACTCAGCACTGTTTCAATGTCTTAATGGGGAAAAAAGATCAGAGGTGGAGCGCTTAATAATAACTTGTTCCGGAGGAGCGCTTTGGAAGAAAACCAAAAAAGAATTGGAAAATGCCACAGTTGATAATGCGCTTAATCACGGAACTTGGACAATGGGAAATAAAATTACCATCGATTGCGCGACACAAATGAACAAAGGATTTGAGGTGATCGAAGCGATGTGGCTCTATGATATGCCGATTGAAAAAATCGATGTGGTTATTCATCCGCAAAGCGTTATTCATTCAATGGTGGAATATTCCGATGGAAGCATAATGGCGCAAATGGCCAATCCGGATATGCGGCTCCCGATTCAATATGCTCTTTCTTATCCAAAAAGATGGAAGGCTCCAATTGAAAGAATGAATTTTTCCAAAACTCTTACTTTTGAAGAGCCAGACTATGACAGATTTCCCTGCCTCGAGTATGCACTTGAAGCGGCCAAAAAAGGCGGAACGCTTCCGGCGGTGATGAATGCTGCCAATGATTTTATGGTCTGGAAATTTCTGAACAAGGAATGCAAACTGATGGATATTCCGAAAATTGTCAGGAAGGTGATGGACTCGCATAAGGTCATCAAGCATCCGACATTGGAGCAGATTGAGAAAAGCATCGCCGAGGCGTCGAAAAAAGCAGAGGAATATTTTAACAAGTCGTAGTTTTGATATCTTACATATTTGCCTCTGTCAATTTGATTGCTCCGGCACGATGACGGACAGTTTTATAATCGCGCCTCCGAAAATCAAATTGCCATAGTCAAATATGTAAGTTCTAAATGATATGAATATAGCTGTTATTTTGTCTTCCGGAATCGGTAAAAGGATGGGAGCCGGAAAAAATAAAGTTTTGCTGGAACTGGGCGGAAAGCCCCTGGTCTTCCATACGCTTAAGGCTTTTGAAAGATGCCAGGACATTGACGGAATTTTGATCGTAATCAGGAAAGAAGAGATCGAGCTGGCCAAAAAGATTGTCGGGAAATATAAAATTAAAAAAGTCATCGGCATCATCGAAGGCGGAAAAGAGAGACAGTTTTCGGGATTGAATGCGATTATATTTTTGGATGAAATATTGAAAAATAAAGCCGGAGCGGTCGTATTATTCCATAATGGCGCCAATCCGTTCGTAACTCCCGAGGAAATTTCCGATGCGATATTTGGCGCCAAAAAATATGGAGCCTGCGCCGTGGCCCATCCGACAAAAGATACGATCAAAGAGGTTGATGAAAAGGGTTTTGTTGTCAAAACTCTTGAGAGGTCAAAGCTCTGGAATATGCAGACACCGCAGGCGATCAGATTCCCGCTGGCTTTCAGGGCTTTCACGAAAGCCGACAAGGATAATTTTATCGGCACCGATGATGTTTCTCTGGTGGAAAGGATAGGGAAAAAAGTGAAGATAATCCAAGCATCGGAAAATAATTTAAAGATTACGACGCCGGCCGATCTGGCCTTGGCGAAGATTATCATTAAAGACGTAAAAAAATGCAAGACTTCAGAGTAGGAATCGGGCAGGATTCCCACAAATTTTCAAATGATCTAAGTAAAAAATTATTTCTTGGCGGAGTGGAAATTTCTAATGAGGCTGGATTCAAAAGCAATTCTGACGGGGACGTTATTATTCATTCCCTTTGTAACGCCTTGGAGCAGGCAATCGGAGGAGAATCTCTTTCGGTTTATTCTTGTTCGATGTGTCACGACAAAGGAATAACTGACAGCAAAGAATATTTAAAAGTTGCAATGGAACATATCAAAGAAAAAGGATATAAAATAAACAATGTTGGAATTTCAGTTGAAGCGAAAACTCCGAAAATACTTCCTGTAGCAGAAAAAATTCGCGAGACGTTGGCTCCTATTCTGGAAATAAAAAAAGAAGATATTGGGATAAATGCGACTTCTGGAGAAGAATTAACTTCCTTTGGAAAAGGCGAAGGAGTTCAAGCGTTTGCAATTGTAAGTTTGGTTAAATGAAAACTATCAAGCAAAAAGCTCCGGCTAAGATAAATTTAACATTGGAAATAGTCAAAAAACTTCCCAATGGTTATCACGAACTTCGCACCGTGATGACAAAACTTGAAAGTATCTTCGATGAAGTGACGATAAAATTTTATCCGGATAAAAGCGGAATAAAAATCAGGAGTAATTCAAAAAAAATTCCTTTGGATGAAAGTAATATTTGCCACAAAGCAGCAGAAAAATATTTCTCAAAAATCGGAAAAGAAATTGGAATTGTGATTGAAATTAAGAAAAATATTCCAATTGGCGCTGGTTTGGGCGGAGGAAGTTCGGATGGTGCGGCAGTTTTGAAAATACTTAATAAATATTTCAAGAATAAAATTTCTGGCAAAGAGCTGGAAGCGATGGCTTCAGAAGTCGGAAAGGATGTGCCTATTTTTCTTTCTCCCAAGAATTCTGCCTTTTTGGACAGAATGGGAGACAGAATCAAGAAAAATGCAGATCTTTCAGGGCTCAATTTTGTGATAGTCAATCCTGAAATACACATTTCCACTCCGTGGGCTTTTGGAGAAATGCACAAGTATAATAATTTGGGGAACAAAGGGATATCGGTAAAAATGTTTAGATATGTGCAAGAAAAGAATACTGACAAGATAATCAATGGACTTTATAATCATTTTGAACCAGTAATTGAAAAAAAATATCCAATCATTAAGGAAATCAAAAACAAATTAACGGAAGCTGGCGCATCGGGCGCTCTGATGACCGGATCCGGTTCGACGGTTTTTGGAATATTCAAAAGCAAAAAAGACGCTTTGAAAGCGAAAGTAATAATGAAAAAACATTATCCGAAATTTTTTGTGGAAGTTGGGTAGATAATAAAAATTAATAATTTTTCATGTCATTCCTGCGAAAGCAGGAATCTACATAAGCGATAATCACAAGTTTAATGTGCAAACACTAGGCTAGTGAAATTTGAAAGCGTAGATTCCGCATCAAGTGCGGAATGACATAGCCTGTAGTCAAATGAAAAAATACAAATCAAGGGTGGTGAAAGTTGGTCCATATCTTTTGGGTGGAGATAATCCGGTGCGAGTGCAATCAATGTGCAATACGGACACAAGAGACGTTACAGCGACAGTAAAACAGATTTTGGCCTTGGAAAAAGCGGGATGCGAAATCGCGCGCGTAGCGGTTCCGGATATGATTGCAGCCAAAGCGGTGGGGAAAATAAAGAAAAAAATCCATATCCCGCTGGTTGTCGACATTCATTTTGATTACAAATTAGCTTTGGAATGCGTGGCGCAAGGCGCGGATAAAATCAGAATTAATCCCGGTAATATCGGTTCCAGAGAAAAAGTGGAAGCGGTAGTGAAAGCTTGCAAGGCGAAAAAAATTCCAATTCGAATTGGAATCAATGTGGGTTCGCTCGAAAAAGATTTGCAGGAAAAATATGGTCCAACTCCGAAAGCAGCCGTAGAGTCAGCACTCCGTCATGTTCGGATTCTGGAAAAATTAAATTTTCATGACATCCTGATTTCCATCAAATTTAGCGATGTGCCACAGATGGTGGAAGGTTATCGGCTTTTGGCGAAAAAAGTAAATTATCCTTTGCATTTGGGAGTGACGGAAGCGGGGACGTCGTATGTGGGAATAATAAAAAGCACCTTGGGAATCGGAATTCTTTTGAACGAAGGAATTGGAGCAACTATTCGGGTTTCGCTCACAGCTGATCCAGTGGAGGAAATTCGCCCAGGATTTGAAATACTGAAAGCTTTGAAACTTCGAAAATATGGTCCAGAAATGATTTCCTGTCCGACTTGCGGGAGAACCGAGATTAATCTCATCGGTCTGGCGGGAAAAGTGGAAAAGGCTTTGGAAGGAATTGATAAACCAATTAAAGTGGCAGTGATGGGATGCGTGGTGAACGGTCCCGGAGAAGCGCGCGAAGCTGATATCGGAGTGGCGGGAGGAAAAAAGATGGGCGCAATTTTTGTGAAAGGAAAAGTTATCAAATCAGTTGCGGAAGATAAGATATTGCCGGAACTCTTGAAGGAGATTAAGAAGATCATTAAATAGTTGGCTATTTTTGGATAAAGGTAGTAAAATGGTTGGGTTGATTAATAAACTAAAAAATAAACCAAGATGGAAGAAGAAATAAAATCCGTCGATGCGGACAAAGGAGAGTTAAAAAAGAAATCATTGGTAAACAAAAATAATGTTATTTTTGCGGTGGCTCTGATTTTGCTGATTGCAGTGGGAATCGTGTACAAAAACAGCACCAAAAATGTTTTGAGCCAAGAGGCAGTTAAAACCAAAGTGGAAGATTATGTAAAAGCTAATCTGATCCAGCCGGGAACAGATTTCAATATTACTAAAGTCGAAAAACAAGGATCTTTGTATAAAATGACCTTGATGGTCGGCAAACAGGAAATAATTGCTTACGCAACGAATGATGGAAAGATTTTCTTTCCGCAGGCTATTGAATTAGACAAAAAAACCGATAATCCGGCAGATTCTTCAGCGCCAAAGCCAAAAGAGGCAGCTGAAGCTTCAGTGAAAAAAGCTATCCCGGAAGTGGAGCTCTTTGTGATGAGTTATTGCCCATACGGAGTTCAGATCGAAAAAGGAATTATTCCAGTGGTTCAGAAATTGGGAGCAAAAATAAATTTCAAACTTAAATTTGTCGATTATACCCTTCATGGCAAGAAGGAATTTGATGAAAATCTGACTCAGTATTGCATTGAAAAAGGGCAGCCGGCGAAACTGATTTCATATCTGGATTGTTTTACAAAATCAGCTTCAGGCGATAGCGCCAAATGCATAACCAGCACCGGAATAATCAAATCGCAGATTGATGCTTGCGTGAAAAAAACTGATAGTGATAACAAACTTACAGAAAACTTCAAAAGCGATCCCGGATCCTCTCCTTTCGGCTTAGCTTCTGCTGATAATAAAAAATATGGAGTGCAAGGATCTCCGACATTGGTCATAAACGGAACAACCATTGGTTCAGGCAGAGATTCAGCCAGTATTTTGAAAGCAGTTTGCTCCGGTTTCGACAAGCAGCCGGCTGAATGCAGCGTGGCTTTATCATCGACTAATCCGTCTGCCGGATTTGGAGAAGGAACAGCTGCAGCCGGTTCCGGAAATGCTTCCTGCGGAAGTTAAAATAAAAGATAAATGAAGCCGTTTGAAAGAAATTTTAGGCGGTTTTTTTGCCCTTGACAGGTTTTTTATAACTGCTAGAATAGATTCACGTGTTAATTTTAGTGTTTAAAAATAACAAAAACAATTTGAGAAATCAGATTAAAAAATCGAGATGCAAAAGCGGGTGAAACGTTGGGTTTGATATTGCCTAAATGTGATCCGCTGCGAGGGCGGTTTTTTTATTCCCTACAAAATTACAAAATAATTACAAAAGTACAAAAATACAAAAGTTATATTTTAGTGCTGAAACTATTGCATAATTCATGATTCATAATTCATGATTCAGACAAAGGTTTCCGCATCAATTGCATCTTTACAATTGAACAAGGTCTCACTACTTTCTTTGTCTTAGCTCTGGTTAGCGGAAAGGCGGACAGGGGGATGATAGTGATAGTCAAGCATAGTCTATTGATTATTTGCAAAAATAATTGATAGAAAAAAATAGGTTAAAACAATCTTAAATAAGTTAAGTAGTTTTGAATTAAGTGATTCTTAACTGCTAATTCTCAAAAAATTAGAAAGGTTACTTTAACGCGTATGGTGGATGCCTTGACTCATGCAAGCGAAGAAGGACGTAGCAGGTTGCGAAAAGCCTCGGGGAGCTGCCAAGCAAGCTTTGATCCGGGGGTATCCGAATGTGGCAACACACTCAGTTTAACTGAGAATCATTAACTGAATTAATAGGTTAATGAAGCAAACCCAGGGAATTGAAACATCTTAGTACCTGGAGGAAAAGAAATCGAAGAGATTCCGTCAGTAGTGGCGAGCGAAAGCGGAACAGCCGTCAGTCTTTAGCATTAATGTTAATCAAACGCCTCTGGAAAGAGCGGCCATAGAGGGTGATAGCCCCGTAGGTGAAAACATTTTTGTGGAACTAGGTCTGAGAAAAGTAGGGCGGGACCGGAGAAATCCCGTTTGAAGATGGGAGCACTACACTTCCAAGGCTAAATATTGTATGAGATCGATAGTGAACTAGTACCGTGAGGGAAAGGTGAAAAGCATCCCGGTAAGGGAGATGAAATAGTATCTGAAACCATGCGCTAACGAAGAGTTGGAGCGGTTGCTTGCAACC
>JBBABD010000023.1 GCA_041657845.1 Parcubacteria group bacterium | reverse complement strand
TGAGAAACTGCAATGCACTTTCATGGGGTTCCGATATCTGGGATATTCGATGATTAATTTCAGGTCGGTGTTTGGAAAAAAACGTGGTCAATTTAAATGAGCTCACATATAACCATTATATTATAATAATACAAAATGCGCTATTAAAATATTTTAAATTATGATATTATTTAACTATGATAGATTTAATGCAATTCATAAAACCATATAATATTTTTTTGATTCCAATCGCAGTTGGAGTTGTCACTCAGCTGGTTAAGTTTGTTCTCTACTCGATTAAAAATGGATGGGATGTGAAATATGTGATGACGCATGGGCATATGCCGTCAGCTCACACCAGTTTTATGGTTTCGCTCATAACGTCAGTCGGTTTTTATGAAGGAGTTCATTCCGGGGCTTTTGCGATTGCAGCGGCTTTCGCCGTGATTGTAATTGACGATGCTGTGCGCCTTCGAGTAATTATGGGAGATCAGGGAAGATATCTCAATAATCTAATGCAAACACTGGATATTGATAAGGAAAAGTTTCCCAGGCTCAAGGAAAGAGTGGGCCATAGGGTGAGCGAAGTGGTTGCGGGAGGAATTTTGGGATTTTTTCTGACATTGGTTTTAACAAATTTTTTAGGGTAGAGCTTTAATGCTAAATTTATTTTTGTGGTATAATTTAATCACACTTCTGAAAACTTAAGTCTGTGATTCAAAAAGAAAAAAACAATAAAAATAAAAAGATGTTTTCTGGAAAACGATTCGTTTTGTCGCTGGTGTTTTTGTGCTTGGCGTGGTCATTTTTTAATTCTGGTTTCAATTTCAAAAATAAAAATTTGTCTTTTTCCACCAAATCTTTAGCGCAACTTCCCGGTCCTGTGGATGAAAGCGGAAATGTTTCTTCGTATACAGGAATGAGCGAAGACATAGCAAAAAACCAAGCTAGCGCCAATTCAATCAAGGCTCCGAGCGGGATTGGCGGGATGGTATGGGAAGGATTTTTAAATGTTATTAATAGTGTTCTTTATGTTGTTTTCAAATTTGTGATGGCGCTTGTTTATATTATGGCAATTGTGTTCGATTGGGCGGTTAGCGCGGAAAATTTTAAAACTGTTATGAATATGTCCGCCATAAAAACCGGATGGACTATAGTCAGGGATTTTCTAAATATATTTTTCATTTTGATTCTTCTTTTTTCGGCTTTTTGCACCATCTTTCAGGTTGAGAAATATCACATTAAAAAAATTCTTCTCACTCTGGTGATAATGGCGCTTTTGGTTAATTTTAGTTTTCCGATTGCCAGAGCTGTTATCGATGCAGGGAATATTCCAATGTATTATTTTCTTAAGGTTCTCGGCGGAGATGGCGGTTCTATTTCCAAAAATTTATGGAATACAACCAATGGAAATGGAAAACAGCAAAGAGGGCTTGAAGCCATAATACTTCCTAATATTACAAAGCCAGATGAGATCAAGGGGAATACCGATCAGACATTCGGCCTTTTGGCAGCAATAAGTTTTTCATTTTTGTTTATGATAACTCTTGCGGTGATAGCTATTTTGCTAGTTATTAGGATTTTGGTTTTAGCAATTTTAGTAATGTTTTCCCCTGTTGGCTTCACAGCGGCGATTTTTCCCAGCTTCAGCAAATATGCCGATGATTGGTGGGGGCAGTTATTCAAGCAATCGTTTTTTGGGACAATTATGGCCTTTATGCTGTATATGGCTCTTATGGTGATGAATGAAGCTCAGAATAATGGAATTATGACAACGTTAGAATCAAAAGCAGCAGGAGGAATGACTGGTAATGTTTTTGATAGTATTATCGTGTCTGGAATTACTTTGATTATTCCAATTGTCTTGCTCTGGATTGGAATAATTGCCGCGCAGAAGTTAGCTACTGGCGGTAGTATGATAAGTATAAATGGATTAAAGACGGCCGCTAAGCGGGGCAAAAAGGTTATTCAGGGCGGATGGAGAACTGGAGCATGGGGGTTGAGAAAATCATTGACGAAAAAGGATGAAAATGGAAATGTTAAATTTCGTAGTAGTCACCTTAATAATCTTCTTGGGGATACGAAAGTCGGAAGCCTTTTTCGCCGATCTTCGGCTAAAGCTGATGTCAGAAAGGCAAGTAAAGATAAATACAAGAATTACGGATCAATGCTCAATAGTATGAGTGCATCAGATAGGGAAGCGGAATTCAAGAGTCAATCTGGATACAAGAAATTCTTAGCAGCTCAAGCCGTTGTTAAGGCTGGTCAACATAAGAAAATGGACAATAAAGATCTTAATAATTTACACAGAGCTCTTTCTGATCACGGAGATGTAGATAATGTTAAAAAACTCACTGAAGATAGATGGGATGCAGACATTGATATTGCGAGAATGGCCGCTGATCCCGCTTATGCTAATGATGCGAGAAAAATATTGAAAAGTAGAATTAAAAAAGCCAAATCTAGCGGAGATCATAAAAAAATCACTTCAGATAAAATGCTTAGTACCGAATTTCTTAATGAATTGTCACACAAAGATGTATTGGGTATTGATTCAATGAATCATATGATTGGTGAAATGCAAGATTCGGTGAGAGAAAAAATCGCGGAAGGAGCAGATAAAGAACTTAAGAGCATGGCTACCAGTGGTACAAACTTAAATGATTTGTCTAATACCGATGTGATAAATTGGAGAAAAATTGGGGCAGCTTCATCAGTTGATGATCCTAGGAAATTTTTTGCAGCGTTTACGGGTGGAGATTTTGAAAAAGATATGTGTGCCCATCCTACTTTTATGAAAGAAGCTCAGAAATTTTTTGATAAAATGCCAGGAAAGCAAATCGCAAATTATTCAGCCGATGCTTTACCGGATATTGGAATGGTAATTTCTACAACGACAGCTCTTGAACAAGGATCAAGATTTTTCAGTTCAGAACAAGCAAAGAAATTCAAAGAAGGAGCAGAATTAAATAGTAACGCCAATGTTAAAAATTTTGTAGGTTCAGGAGGTAACAAGTTTTGGGCTTCTGTATAAAAATTATGATAAATTATTTAACGATTGAAAAGGTGATAGAAGAGTATAAAAAATTGCCGAGAGAGGCTATAGCTGTTCTTAGCTCTGAAGAAGAAGCAACCTCTGGTAAAAAACTTGTTGATTTTTACAGATTAAGCGGAGATGAGACGAAGGATTTTAGTCGTTTTTATCTTTCCATATTATTCAAAATAAACAAGCCAGACGATATTTTTTATTTTATAAAAGAAAAGATAAAATTCAAAAGTCCGGAATTTTCAAAACAATTTATTATCGATTTCGCTTCTGGATTATATAACTACGGAGATTTTATCCCTGATGCCAAAAGTTTTTGTCAAAAAGTAGGAGTAAATATTTCTGCTAGAAGACCCCTTATAGAAATTATTGAAATAAAAAAAGATGAAGAAAATATGGAGGATAATTTTGAGGATAAAAAAACAGAGGTTGAAATAATCAAAATTTCTCTTTCTCAAGCGATCCAAAAATATCCTCAGCTTGGAGAACAATTGGTAACTTCTTCTCCGATAAAACTTAGAATTTTTCCTCAGCCGGTTCGTCCTTCGATTAAAAATTGGATTGAGGATTATCGTTCCATGATGGGAGCGCAAAGGCACGGAATGATGGAGCGGGGAAATTATGTTTTTCACAGTGAAAACACAAAAAAACTGAATGCCGGAGACAGGAAAAAACTGGCGGAAGTACTGAGGTCGTTGGATGAAGATGTGGCACTCAAAGTAGATCCGGATAGGCAGGAGGTAGTGTTTGAGGTTTTTGAAGAAAAAAAACCTGTGGAAAAAATGCCAAATTTCCAACCCGAATTACCAGCAGAAAATTTTCCAGTGGCGAATCAAGTTTCTTCTGCTCAAAGTTCGCCTCGATTTGGCGAAGCGAGCGGGATCAACTATGCCAGACAAAATCAAAATAACAAAGTTTTTGAGCGCCCTCTTCCGAGGAGAGAGAGTGTCGTGTCTCAAAATATTCCAAATTCCGCTATTCAAGAAAAAAATAGAGATAATTTTTTTGGAAATTATCAGCAGAAAATGGAACCGGTAAAACCTGAAATGCAAAAACCGAGTTATCAAACTCCAGTTCAGCCCAGTCAAAATATGGGCAATAATCGAAATGAAAATTACGTTGTCAAAACAGAACAATTGAAGCGGAGCTCTGTTCCAATCCGTCCTTCTCTTGCCGGAAAATCTTATGAGGAAATAAACAATGATCCAAAAATAAGAGGAAACGTGGTAGACCTTAAAAATTAAGATTTGAAAATTAATAAACAATGGATTATTTTAATTTTTTTCTCATAGCTAAGGCAGGGGTGATCGACTCTGCTCCCAGTATTCCGCAATTATTGCTTAATATCCTAAATTTCTCGTTGCAAATTTTTGGAATAATTGCTATAATTGCATTAGTTGTTTCAGGAATTATTTATCTCACTTCAGCCGGAGACGAGGACAGAATAAAATTAGCGAAAAAATCAGTGGTGTATGCCATTATCGGAATAGTCGTTGCTCTTTCCGGAATGATTATCATAAGGACAATAAATGGTTTTTTAGAGTAAATAAAAAAATAAAATCTAGAAAAGGAGGTGTAATATGAAAAACAAAATTAAACAGTTGGCTTCAATTGTGTCGGTAGCGATTTTAACTGCGCCAGCATTAGTATTGGCCCAAACGGATGGTTCTTCTAGCGGTTTTTTTGATTCAAGCGCAGGAGGCGGAACGGGCCTTCCGACCGGATCAATAATGGGCATAGTCACAAATTTAATGAACTGGTTGCTTATCATTATTGGGATCGTGGGAGTTATTGGTTTTGCCATCGCTGGAATATTGTATCTAACCGCAGCTGGGGATGAAGACAGAATAAAAACGGCCAAGAGTGCAATGATATACTCGATTATTGGCGTGATTGTAGCTATTTTGGGAGTAGTGATTTTGAAAGCGGCAGCAAGTTTCTTAGGCGGCACTGGCCAAAATTTCTAGTTTTAGCTAAGATTAGAATTTCAAAATATATTTGCAAAGCAGTCCTTGTGGACTGTTTTGTTTTTTTCTAATTTATGGTAAAATACCAGTAGATTTTTGAAATTAAATTCTAAAATAAAATGAAAAAAAATACAAAAATTATTAGCACATCGCTAATTTTTGCACTAGGAATATTTTTAGCGGTTGATTCGGCGATGGCGGGAACGATAGGAAAAGGAGGAGACTGTGATACCTCGTCTGATTGCCAGGAAGGCTTAGGTTGCGTTTCTTGCGCTTCAGCCGGAGCGAAATGCCTTGGTTCTATGTGCTGGCCGGAAGGCGGAAACAGTACCGGATGCATTTCACAGGGCGACCCCTGTATAATGTCCAACGGATCAAATGGACAATGCATATCTTGGGGCAATGGCGCGTATGAATGTTCTTCCCTAACGAGTTCTCCTGATCAAAATACTGGAACAACCAACTCTGATTATTCAGTTCCTGATAGTAATTATAATCCCGGTGCTTGTCCCGATCCATCAAAAGAATATAGAGATTATAGCGGAAATTGCGTGCCGTATGAATCGGGATATGAAGCAGCTTCCGGAGGAAACACCACTGGAGGAACGAGCGCTCAAAATTCAAACAATCCCAATCTCGACTGTTCTAGCGGAGTATGCTTCCCAATAAGTACCAATCTTCCAAATCCTTCCGGGGGAGTAGTGGGAATAATTACTAATATTTTGTATTGGCTTTTGAGCATATTTGGAATGCTGGCTGTTATCGCTTTTGTGATTTCGGGAATTCAATATATTTTTTCTGTCGGGGATGAAAAAGCTATTGATACTGCGAAAAGAAGCATGAAATGGTCAATTGTCGGAGTCGTGGTAGCATTGTCGGGGCTGGTTGTGCTTTATGCGATTGGAGGCATACTTTCGGCGACGCCCAATTTTTGATGATAAAGCCAATTTGACACGGCAAGATATTTTTGTTACCATTGGTATATATGGTTGATAGGAAAGGGTTCGCAGGAAGGCGAGCCTTTTATATTAAAATGCATCACTAAACAAACACTAAATTATCCACGAACTATCACGAAATTTTTATTAGTGATTTTCGGGATATTTTTCGGGATTGTTTTGTGATTAATATTTATTTATGTCAAAAAGAAAACTTAAGAAAGATAGTGAGGAAGATAATTCTGGGACAATGCGGCTTGGAGAATTCGGAAGCGCTATTTTGCAAATTGCCGAGGAAAAAGGAATTTCCAAAGACAAAGTTGTTGAAACTATTGAAGCGGCGCTGGCGGCAGCGTACAAAAAAGAATACGGAAAAAAAGGACAGCATATCCGAGCGGAGTTTAATGAAGTCGACGGTTCGGCTAATTTTTTCAAGCTTCTGGAAGTTGTCGATGAAAGCGTTCGCGAATTTGTCGAAGCGCAGACTGACGCGGAATTAACGCAGACTGACGCAGACAAGAATAAAACAGACTCAGACGAAAAATATGCAAATACTAATTTAGAGGAAGATAAGCTTCCTAGATTTAATGTTGAGCGCGATATAACCGAAGAAGAAGCCAAAAAGATAAAAAAAGGCGTAAAAGTTGGAGATATTATTGAAATTGCGCTGGAATCAAAAAGCGAATATGGAAGAATAGCGGCGCAGACTGCCAAACAAGTCATAATTCAAAAAATAAGAGAAGCTGAAAGAGATTCGATGTTTAAAGAATACAAAGAAAAAGAAGGCGAAGTAATCAGCGGAACGATTCAAAGGATTGAAGGAAAAAATGTCTATGTTGATTTAGGAAAATCAATCGGAGTGCTTTTTTCTTCAGAGCAAATCGAAAGAGAGCGGTACCGTATCGGGCAAAGGATTAAAGTTTATCTAGCGAAAGTTGAATCTGATCCGAAAGGTCCTGGAATAACGCTTAGCAGGGTCCATCCCGAAATAATCAGGAGGCTTTTTGAGCTTGAAGTTCCCGAAGTATTTTCTGGAATCGTTGAAATAAAAAATATCGCCAGAGAGGCCGGATCAAGAACTAAGATTGCCGTTTCTTCGAAAGAAGAGGGGGTTGATCCGATCGGTTCCTGTGTGGGACAGAAAGGAACCAGGGTTCAGGCTGTAATCGATGAATTGATAGGAGAAAAAATTGATATTATCGAATGGAGTGAAAACGCGGAGAAATTTATTGCTGCGGCGCTGAGCCCGGCTAAAGTTCTTTCCGTGGAGCTGAATGAAGAGAGGAGAGAATCAGTAGTGAAGGTTCCGGAGGATCAGTTATCTTTGGCAATTGGAAAACAGGGACAAAATGTGAGACTAGCCGCTAAGCTTACTGGTTGGAGGATCGATGTTGTCGGAAACGCAAAAGATATGGAAGAAGAAATTATTGAAGATGTAAAAGAAGAAAAAGTTGAAGAGGTCAAGGAAGATAAGAAAGAAAAGAAAAAGAAAAAGTCTGTCGAAGAAGAAGCTTTAGAAGAAAAAAAGGAGAATAAAAAATAGTAATAATTTTTTTAAATTTTTAAATTTTTAAATTTTTAAATTTTATAAATAATTTCTAATTTCTAATGCCTGACTGTCGGTAGGAGGGTTTAAAAATTTAGATTTAAGATTTATTTAAAAATTCAAAAATTGGAAATTAAAAATTATCTAACTATGGGTATTATCGGTTACTCAATCGCCACATCATTAGTGGCAATCGCGTTTGCTTTCTATCTAGCCTGGAAAGTTATGCAATTTTTCGAAGGAGAGGGAAAGATGGTGGAAATTTCCAAGGCCATCAGAGAAGGAGCCAAGGCCTATCTAAACAGACAATATTCAACTGTCGCTTATGTGGCAATTTTTGCCGCAGTAGCGCTTTATTTTGTCATTAGTCTTAGTGCAAGTATTGGTTTTATTGTCGGAGCAGCAGCTTCAGCACTGGCTGGATATATTGGAATGAATGTGGCTGTGAGAGCTAATGTGAGGACGGCAGAGGCCGCTAAAAAGGGATTGGGAAGAGCATTAGATGTAGCTTTTAAAGGAGGATCAGTAACCGGCCTTTTAGTAGTGGGACTCGGCCTTTTGGTCGTAACGGGATTTTATGCGATTACGGGAGATTTAAAAGCTCTTATTGGACTTGGATTTGGAGGAAGTCTCATCAGCATCTTTGCCAGACTGGGCGGAGGAATTTTTACCAAAGCGGCTGATGTGGGAGCGGATCTGGTCGGAAAAGTAGAAGCTGGAATTCCGGAAGATGATCCAAGGAACCCTGCTGTAATTGCCGATAACGTTGGAGACAATGTGGGAGACTGCGCCGGAATGGCCGCTGATCTTTTTGAGACGTATGCTGTGACTGCAATTGCTGCGATGATTTTGGGTTCGCTTGTTTTCCCAGATTTTCAAAATGCAGTTTTATATCCTTTGGCTTTAGGATCGGTGTCGATCGTTGCTTCCATTTTGGGAATATTTTTTGTTAAATTAAATTCAAAAGATAAAAATAAAAAAGCCGGCGATGTGAATATTATGGGAGCACTGTATAAAGGGCTCATCGCCTCTTCAGTGATTGCTCTTGTTGGTTTTTATCCGGTTACTAAGATAATCATGGATGGAAATGGACTGTATTCTTTCCAGAATATTTTCCTTTCTTCTCTGGTTGGAATTTTAGTAACAGCGGGAATGGTTATTGTTACCGAATATTATACTTCTAAAAAATATCGACCGGTAAAAGCGATTGCCCAGGCTTCAAAAACCGGGCATGGGACTAATATTATTATGGGACTGGCTATCAGTATGGAATCAACAGCGATTCCAGTGCTCATAATTATTTTTGGAATTTTAGCCTCCTTTTGGCTGGCCGGACTTTACGGCGTAGCAGTCGCGGTTATGAGTATGCTTTCAATGGCGGGAATAATTGTGGCTATCGATTCTTTCGGACCGATTACTGATAACGCCGGAGGAATTGCCGAAATGTCTGAAATGGGAGAAGAAATCAGAGAAGTAACCGATGCTTTGGATTCAGTAGGAAACACCACTAAAGCGGTTACCAAAGGATATGCTATTGCTTCAGCCGGCCTGGCGGCTGTGGTTTTGTTTGCTTCTTATGTTCAGGAGCTTACTGAGAATGGACAAAATATTGTTTTTGCCCTGGATAATGTGAAGGTTTTAGCCGGACTTTTAATCGGCGGAATTATTCCGTACTTTTTTGCTTCAATTTGTATGCGGTCAGTTTCAAAAGCCGCTGGTGCGGTAGTGGAAGAAGTACGAAGGCAGTTTAGGGAAATCAAAGGGATTATGGAAGGAACTGCCAAGCCGGATTATGCTACCAGCGTGGATATTGTAACTCAAGCTGCTATTAAAGAAATGATTTTGCCGGCCATTATTCCCGTTGCGGCGCCGATTTTAGTTGGATTTATTCTGGGACCGGAGGCTCTCGGAGGATTATTAGTTGGATCAATCATCACTGGACTTTTTGTGGCGATTTCAATGACCAACGGAGGAGGAGCCTGGGACAATGCCAAAAAATACATCGAAGAAGGCCATTTTGGAGGCAAGGGTTCGCTTGCTCATCAAGCAGCCGTTACCGGAGACACAGTCGGAGATCCGTACAAAGATACTGCGGGGCCGGCGATCAATCCGATGATTAAGATAATTAATATTGTAGCATTATTGATAGCAGGACTTATTATTTAGAATTTTCAATTTTCAATTTTCAATTTACAATCAATTTTCAATGACTAAATTTCCAAATTTTGAAAATTGTTAAATTGTAAATTCAATGAAAATTGATCATTGATCATTGAAAATTTTTATGATTAAGCATGAAATAACCAAGATTCCCCAATCGGAAATAGAAATTAAAGTTTCTGTTCCTTGGAACGAATGGAAAAAATATCTGGATCAAGCAGTTTCTGACTTGTCCAAAGATATTAAAATTTCCGGATTTCGTCCCGGAAAAGCGCCCAGAAATATGGTTGAAGAAAAAATAGGGAAGAGCGCCATAATTCAAGAAGCGGCAGAAAAAGCCATTCAAAAAACTTATGCTGACATTCTGGCGGAAGGAAAAGTCGATGCTATTGGAGCTCCAAAAGCGGAAATTTTGAAATTGGCCGAAGAGAATGACTTGGAATATAAAATTGTGACTGCAGTTATTCCGGAAGTGAAAATAAAATCTTGGGACAATGAAATTAAAAAAATAAACAAGAAATACAAAGATGCCAAGATTGAAATTAAAGATGAAGATATCGAAAAAGAAATAAAGAGAATTGCCGAGAGTCGGGCAATTTTGGTAACGGTAAGAAGAGAGGCAAAAATCGGAGACAGTGTTTTTGTTGATTTCAAAGTTTCTATGGGCGGAGTTCCAATTGAAAACGGAACCAGCCGGAATCATCCTTTGATTCTGGGGAAGGGGGTTTTTATTCCGGGTTTTGAAGAAAATATAATTGGAATGAAAGAAAACGAAGAGAAAAAATTTACCCTTAATTTTCCCAAAGAGTATCACGAAAAAAACTTGGCCGAAAAACCAGCCGAATTTGAAATAAAATTGAATTTAGTTCAGGAAAGGAAAGTTCCGGAAATTAATGACGAGTTTGCCAAATCGCTCGGAAAATTTGAAAACCTGGAGGCTTTCAAAAAAAGTGTAAGGGATGGAATGGCAGAAGAAAAGAAAATGGAGGCCAAAGAAAAAATGAGAAGTGAATTTTTGGAAGAGCTCATTAAACTCACCCAAACAGAACTTCCGGAAGTTTTGATTCATCAAGAGCTTCACAAGATGCTCGGAGAATTTGAATCCCAGCTATCGCAGATGGGCATGAATTTGGATGGATTTCTGGAAAAAATGGGAAAAAATAAAGACGATTTGGAAAATGAATGGAAAGTTCAAGCAGAAAAGAGAGTAAAATCAGCGATAATTCTGGAAGAAATTGCTAAAGAACAGGAAATTAAGGTGGAAAATGAAAAAATCGAAGAGGAAATGAACAAAACTCTCGG
Source organism: Parcubacteria group bacterium (assembly GCA_041657845.1). Lineage (NCBI taxonomy): Bacteria > Parcubacteria group bacterium. The sequence goes on along the minus strand of JBBABD010000023.1, from coordinate 1,601 downwards.
GTATTATAAAAAGGAAAAAGATTTGGATAAGAATATAGATATGGGAAGATTGTATGAATATACGAAAGGAATGCTTTTAAATGAGAAAGTATTTGAATATTTGGAAAGTTTATAAATTTTCAATTTTCAATTTTCAATTTACAATCAATTTTCAATGACTAAATTTCCAAATTTTGAAAATTGTTAAATTGTAAATTCAATGAAAATTGATCATTGATCATTGAAAATTATGTTAAATCAATACCTAATTCCTTCAGTTATCGAAAAGACCTCATATGGCGAACGCGCCTATGATATTTATTCCCGCCTTCTCAAGGACAGGATAATTTTTTTGGGAAGCGCAATTGATGACGGAGTGGCCAATTCTATTATTGCCCAGCTTCTATTTTTAGAACAGCAAAATCAGAAAGACGACATAAAGATTTATATCAATTCTCCCGGAGGAGTGGTAACTTCAGCTTTAGCGATCTATGACACTATGCAGTATGTGAAACCGGAAGTTCAGACAATTTGTGTTGGCACTGCCGCTTCCGGAGCAGCTTTGCTTTTGGCATCCGGAGCTAAAGGAAAAAGATTCATTCTTCCCAACGGAGAAGTTTTAATTCATCAAGTTATGGGCGGAACCCAAGGACAAGCAACCGATATTGATATTCATGCCAGGCATATTTTGAAAATGAAGGATAGACTTAATAAAATTTTAGCTAAACATACCGGACAGAAGTTGGAAAAAATAGTTAAAGATACTGACCGAGATTATTTCATGAGCGCCGAAGAAGCGAAAGAATACGGAATTGCGGATAAGATTATAAAGTAGTATTTAGTATCCAGTATTTTGTATTTAGTATGCTGTATATAAAAATCGTCCAATAGGGCGAAAAAAGTATGCGCTCTTGCTATGAGAATCCCCGTGTTGATGAAGATTATCCTATACGCGTATATTACAAAAGGTGTTGGGAAGACATTGAAGCAGCGGACGATAACAACAAGCTAGTTTGTGTTCTCGAAGATCTTCGAAGTTCGATTCAGTGGGAATAATAATTAACAGCCGTGGTGGGGTATGCATGAAACAATCCATGCATACCCCCTTTTAATTAAAAGAAAAAACCACCGGCTTTAGCCGGTGTGTGCGTTTAAAGCGTAGCGCGTAAAACTTTTCAATAATTCACAAGTCTAAAATCAAATGTCATTCCGCACTTGATGCGGAATCTACGCTATCGAATTACATCAGTCTAATGTTTATATATTAAACTTCCGATTATCGTTTGCGTAGATTCCTGCTTTCGCAGGAATGACAATAAAATTTAAAACAATCAAACACGCCGGCGATTAGCCGGCATGATAGAAACCACTAGCATTCGCTAGCGGTTTTCATTTTAAGTAAAACAAAAATCATTCCGATTAATTGGAATGATTTTTTAAATACTAAAGGATAATGAAACTACAACCTATTTCAACACCGGTAGCAAACTTTCCCCCCTACATTCTATCCACAAGTGCAACATAAGTTAAAAAAAGACATCTCGGTCTGTATAATGGAAAATACACAACTATTACCATTAAACGACAACGAGATGCCTTACAAACATATTAGCTCATCTAAT
>JBBABD010000022.1:10936-12578 GCA_041657845.1 Parcubacteria group bacterium | reverse complement strand
AAATAAATTTCTATTTTCTCTCTTCCGGCAATAAGTAGAGATGAATCATGAATCATGAATTTTGAATCATGGCCTATTATTTTTTTGACTATGTCTTTTTGTTCATCACTCAAGTCTACTTTTTTTAATTCCTTGATTCTTGATTCATAATTCTTAATTTTATTTTTCGTTTTTTTCACCACGAAAAACTTCAAAACTATTCCCAGCGGACAAATATAATAATCCGAAATAAATTCTGCTATTTTCAATTGCTTTTCGGTCAGAAATTTTTCATCCAAAATTTCGTTAATTTTTCGCAGTTTGATATTTCCAAACCGGAAAAAATCATCGCGATTATTAATTGCGATGCCGTTCAAATTTCTGCGGAAGAGGGGAATGGAAACCAGTGATCCAAAAGGCACCGGCTTATCATTCAGATAGGAAAAACTCTGCTGGCGATTTAGCGGCAGGCGAGTAAGCGGAATAACGTCAATAATAGTGTTTTTTTCTTTTGGCATGCTTTAATCTTAGCAGTTTCAACGAACAAACGCACTCTTGACAGAAAGCCGATTCGGGTGTATAATAAAAGGTCGTAATTTAAAAATTGAATACAATTTTACAAAGTAACCATAAGGCGGTTATCAAAGGTATTTTAGCCGTTTTGCGGGTGCTTTGTAGAAAAAATTTCGAAGGAGGATACAATGATAGAGGTTGTAATTGACTATGATCACGGATGTTCCTATGCTCTGCTCTTTTTCTCTGGAACACAGGACGAGCTGGAAAAAGAGTGGAACAAACTTTCGGATTTATTGGAGATGAGTCATAAGGACGAGGAAATCCTCAAAATAAGGACGATAAAAGATTTTGAGGAGTGTATCATCGTTTCCAGGATGTACGACCTCATCGATAAACACGTCTCCACAAAAATCGATGAGGAGATGATGTATAATCGAAAAGTAGCTGTTCGTATTCACGCAAATTGGCTTGAAGATTCTTATCTTCGGCTGAAGAGAGGGATAACAATCCCTCTTTGGCAACGAAGACGAATGCTTGTCTTCGCGTAGGCAGGAGAAATGGGAGAAGTATATATTTGCTTCTCCCTCCTATCTAAACTTATAAATAATTTGTAAATTTGGATAGGAGAAATCCTGCGGATTCAAACTTAAAATTGTAAGGAGGTGAAAATTGTATAAGAAGGCAAGTAAGTTCGCGAATGCAAGGGGTATCATGGTTGGAGTTGGCAATAGTGTAAGTGATAGTGTAACAAGATACGCTGTCGTATGCTTCTCTCGGATAAAAAGCAATGTCCAAGAGAACGCAGTAAGGAGGGGAGTAATCACGTTTGAAACTTTGAGGAAGGCAGAGAAAGTCTTCCGTCAAAAAGAGAAAAAATGGGGGTATGTCGTCCTCTTACACAACGAAAAGTCCAGCGGGATTGTTTTATTAAAAGAAGCTGGAGAGAAGGAGGTCGTTGATGAATGGACGGAACTGAGAAAAAACGCAAACAAGAACGTAGATCCTTTCTCGGGTACGTCCATTGAGAAGGAAAAATCGAGCGGACGCTCGTGGACGACCGAGTAAGTGTGCTCAAGAGGGATTTGTGTTGCGTAGTATCGCATCGCAGTCCCTCTTTTTTATTTTCCAAAATTTGATAAATATCGTT
>JBBABD010000022.1:0-10926 GCA_041657845.1 Parcubacteria group bacterium | reverse complement strand
TAGTTGGCATAGATTAGCGTTAAAATTTAGGGTATAAGTTTTATCGACCGTTTCCTTTATTTTAGCACTAATTTGTGATTTAATTAAAATCAGCTAATGCAAAGAAGAATTTTTATCGGCATTAGTTTGCCGGATGATGTCAAAAAACGCTTAAATCAGAGAATTGAAAAATGGAAGGAAATTCCCATTAAGTGGTCGCTTCCTGATAATTTTCATCTGACTTTGTCGTTTTTGGGATTTATTAATGACGAGAGCTTAGCTGAAGTTTGTTTGGCGGTTAAGGAAGCTGCTCAAAACTTCGAGAGCTTTGATGTTAATTTTGAAGGAATAGGAGTTGGTCCGGATCCGGAAAATCCGAAGATAATCTGGCTTTTTGGAGGCGCCAATGAAGAGCTTCGAAAACTGCAAACGGATATCGAAAAATCTTTGGATATTTTTGTGAGTGAAAGAAAGGAATTTAAACCGCATATAACTCTCGGCAAAATAGACAAAGCCAAATGGAAAGCGCTTTCGGAAAAACCAAAAATAGGGGAAAGTTTCAAGATTTCCATTCCGGTAGAAAGCGTGGATGTTTTCGAAAGTAAAATTGAGAAAGGAAGAACGCGGTATACGGTTTTGGAATCTTGTGAGTTAAAGTAAAAAGCATCAAAAACTATTCATGTAGTAAGATTTTCAATACTACAGTATTACAGTATACTGTAGTAAATAACAAATACAAAAATATGCCAGGAAAAGTCAAATATAACGCTTTGTCAGAGGAGGAAAAGAAAAAGTATCTCGGAGAATTTTATTCTATGGTTTCTGTGTTAAAGAATAGGGAAGAGATTAAAAATTTTTTCAAAGATCTTTTGACTCTTAGCGAGGTAGTAATGATATCCAGGAGAATACAGGTAGCCAAAATGCTTTTAGACGGATTTACCCAGGACGAAATAAGAAAAAAATTAAAGATAGGATTCACAACAATTAATCAGGTAGAAAGGTGGCTGAACAATGGATTTGGAGGATACAAAGAAGCAATTAAAAAATACAAAAGTAAATATAAAGAATTAAGCAATTTTGATAAATATGGAGAAGTTCCATTTTCAAGGGAATGGGTTAGAAAAAAATACCCATTACATTTTATGTTAGCTAATATTTTAGCAGCTAAAAAAAAGTAACAATACTACAGTATTACAGTATACTGTAGTGAATTTCTATTTAATCAATCGATGAAAATTTTGGAAGTAAAAGTGGATAATTTGGAAAGAAAAGAGATATTAGATAAAATATCTTGTTTTTTGAGTGAAGATAAGTTCTATCAGATTGCAACTATAAACCCGGAATTTATTTTGAAGGCGCAAAAAGACAATGAATTCAAGAATATTTTAAATAATTGCGATTTGAATATCGCGGATAGTATCGGGATAAGATTTACTTTTTGGCGATTTGGAGAAAAATTAAAATGCCGTATGATGGGAATTGATCTGATGATGGAAATTTTGAAAATCTCCAATGAAAAAAAGTTGAGAATATATTTAGCAGCCAATAGCGGGGGGTTAAGCGGTTGGGAAGAAACGAAAAAGGCTATTTTAAAAATTTATCCGGACTTAGAGATTTATGGTACCAATATCAACTGTCATTCCTGGCTTGACCAGGAATCTACGCAGTCAATTGATGTAAGTGTAGATTCCCGCTTTCGCGGGAATGACATAGTCGCAGATATTGTTTTCTGCAACTTCGGCGTGCCATTTCAAGAAAAATTCCTGAATAGCTTAAAATGTGCTAATATTAAGCTAGCCGTCGGAGTAGGGGGTAGTTTTGACTATATGACTGGCAAGCTGAAAAGAGCGCCAAAATGGATGCAATTTTTTGGTGTTGAATGGCTTTGGCGATTGATACTTCAGCCAAAAAGAATTGGCAGAATTTTCAACGCAGTAGTAATTTTTCCAATAAAGATAATTTTTTATAAAAAAATAATATGACAACAAAAACCAAGCTTATTCGAACAATTTATTTGTATGTGGCGGCGCTAGTCAGTTTGATATTTGTGGCTGTTGGAACGGGAACAATTTTAAATACCGTCCTTAAGGCGTATGTTTTTCCCAAGGCGGAAAAAGGCGGATACAGTCGATGCAATCAACAGCCACCGGTTTATGCTTTGGATAAAAATTCTTTAGCCGAGGTAGCAACGACTGATCAAAAAATACAGCTTGATAATTTATTAAAAGACTATGAACAGTGGAAAAAGGACAACGCTGAAGGGGAGTGTTATAGCCAAGAAAGACAAAACAATGTCGTAAATGCACTCACGATGATGATCATTGCTTTGCCGATATATTTATTTCACTGGAGACTGATCAAAAAAGATAAAGAAGAAAAAGAGGAAAATAATATTGCTTAATAAATTTTATGAATAAAGTCAGAGTCAGATTTGCGCCGTCGCCGACGGGATATATGCACGTCGGTAATTTTCGCACCGCTTTGTATGGATATCTTTTTGCCAAACAAAACAATGGCGATTTTATATTGCGCATCGAAGACACCGACCAGAAAAGATATGTTCAAGACGCTTTGGAAAAATTAATTCATATTATCAACTGGACTGGGTTCAAATATGATGAAGGAGTTTTTGTTGAAGATGGAAAGGTAATCCAAAGAGGAGATTTTGGCCCATATATCCAATCGGAAAGATTGGGATTATATAAAAAATATGTTGAGCAATTGATAGCAAATGGAACAGCCTATCGATGTTTTTGCACTCCCAAAAGATTGGAAGAAATGAGAAATCAGCAAACGGCTGAGAAAAAAGCGCCAATGTATGATCGCTATTGCCTTAAGCTTTCGAAGGAAGAAGCTGACAAGAAAATTGCTGATGGGGAAAAATATGTCATCCGGCAGAAAATAAATACAGAAGGCGTTACTGAATACAAGGACATTATTCGCGGAAAAGTTAGCATTAAGAACGAACTTCTGGATGATCAGATACTTATGAAATCTGACGGCTATCCCACCTATAATTTTGCCAATGTTATCGACGATCATTTAATGGAGATTTCTCATGTCATTCGCGGAGAAGAATATGTTTCCAGTACGCCGAAATATATTCAGCTCTATCAGAATTTTGGCTGGGAAATTCCAAGATTTGCCCATTTGCCGCTGCTCCTCAATCTTGACAGATCGAAATTATCGAAAAGGCAGGGCGATGTTGCCGTGGAAGATTATATTAAAAATGGATATCTCAAAGAAGCGATAATTAATTTCGTAGCGCTTTTGGGATGGAATCCGGGGCAGGGTAGCACCAGGGAAATTTTTCTTTTAGAAGAATTGATTGAAGAATTTAATCTGGAAAAAGTACATAAAGCGGGAGCGGTTTTTGACGTTAAAAAATTGGATTGGATCGATAATCAATATATCAAAAAAATGTCCGCTGATGAGCTATTCGAAAAAGCACGGAATTTTTTTGAGCAAAAAGATTTTTTTGTGAATGCAAAACCGGAAAGAAAAACTGAAGAATATCTGAAAAAAGTTTTAACAGTCGAACAAGACAGGCTCCAAAAATTATCCGAGGTGGGGGAGAGCAATCAATTCTTTTTTAATGATAATCTGAATTATTCCAAAGATGATATTCGCTGGAAGAAAAATACTGACGAAGAAACAAAAATATTTCTCGAAAAATCTTTAAAGGTTTTGGAAAATATTTCCGAGTGGAAAAAAGAAAAGATAGAAGAAGAACTTTTAAAAGAGGCAGGAGAGAAAAGAGGGGATTTACTTTTTCCGCTTCGTTGGATTTTGACCGAACAAAAGTTTTCTCCGACTCCATTTGAAGTAGCTTGGGTTTTAGGAAAGGAAGAGAGCCTAGCTAGAATTAAAAAAGGATTAGAATTATTTAAATAATTTCCTATGTCATTCCTGCGAAACTTGTCCTCGAGAAATCGGGGAGCAGGAATCTACACTTCCGTAAATTCACTAGCGTAGATTCCGGGTCAAGCCCGTAATGACATAAATAATAAGCTAATAATATTAAAAAATATATAAATATATTTAATGGAAAAATAAAGATAACCGTTTTAGGGTTGTCAATTTTGTTTTTGTCAATTTTTATATCATTTAAATATATTAAGGCTGACACAGCTAGCGATACGGCTCAAAAAATAAAAGACCTTGAAGAAAAAGCCAAGATATATCAGCAAATAATCGATATCAAACAAAAGCAACAGGACACCTTAGAAAATCAAATAGCTCTTCTGGAAGCCGAGGTAAATAAGCTGGAAAATGAGACAGAACTAAAGAAGAAAGAGATTGAAAATTTGAATATGAAAATTAATAAGTTGGAAAATCAGATAAATGAAACAGAAGTTTCCATAGAGCTTCAAAGAAAGATTTTGGGAGATCTTTTACAGGTTTATTATGAAAATAAAGATCAAGATGTAGTTGCAGCTTTTCTTAGCAATAAAAATTTGTCATCTTTTATGGCCAGGGATGACAGGCTAGTTCAAGTAGAAGATAAAACAAATGAAATACTTAAAAATATAAAATCGCTTAGAGACGGGCTTCAAAATGAAAAAAAATCAGTAGAGGATAAAAAGAAAGAAGCGACCGATTTGTTTTACGAGCTTCAGGAGAAGAGTTCTGAGCTTAACGACAAGAGGGATCAAAAAGAAGCGCTTGTTTTTCAGACAGAGGGAGAGCAGGCAAAATACGAAAAACTCTTGGAGAGAGTCGAAGAGCAGAAACAGGAACTTGTAAATATCGATGAGCTGGGTGCTGGCCTTTCGGCTGATTCGTATTCAAAGCCCCCTTCTTCCGCATCTGCTTCAGCCAGTTGGTATTATTCACAAAGAGATTCGCGCTGGGGAGATCAGAATATCGGAAACACGAAAACCAAAATGAAAAGTTATGGCTGCGCAGTTACGGCAGTAGCAATGGTTTTTAGTTATCACGATGATTCAATTACTCCTGGAGCCCTTGCTCGTAAAAAAATATTTAGTTCCGATCTTATCAATTGGCCGTCATCTTCTTTTGGAGGAGAAATTTCTCTTAGCGGAGGATATTCTCATGGGAATATAAACTGGAGCACAATTGACAGTGAACTCAAGGAAAAAAATCCGGTGATTGTTTATATTAAAAAAACCAAAGGTTCCGGGGGGCACTACGTCGTCATTCACACTAAGATGTCCAACGGAAAATATGTTGTTCACGATCCCTACTGGGGTGCAAATTTATATTTGGACACTTCAAAGGCTTTAGTCGGATCGCTTAGCCCTTCAAGCGGAACCAAGATTGACCAGATGATCATTTACAAATAACTTTTTATCTTCTGTTTCCTTTGGTAGCAAAGAAAGCAGATAGAAAGAAACTGCCCGCTAAAATTATAAGTGTTTTTTATTTTTTTAAAAAATTAGCAGGGGAGTCTTCACTGGAGGAGAGGATGAAAACAATTTAAAAATAAAAAAATTATTTATTATTATTTTTTATTTTAAGCATGGGGGAAAAAGCAGGCAGAACGTGTGTGGAGATAGGGAATTATAAATATATTGCATAACGCAATATATTTATATTTTAACTTGGGATAGAAGTCTTAAAAGTTTTAGATATTTTGGAAATAGAATATTTATAACGTCGCAAAAGGTATAATGTGCGACGTTCTCGATATAGAGAAAACCGCTTGTTTAAGGATATTGCCTGATAAGCGGTTTTCTTGTATCTATTAAAGCTCTAATTTGAACACCCCTGTTTCCATTAGCTCAAATCCCATAGATTCATATAATTTCCTCGCCTCTTCTCTCTTAGGATTGCTGGTAAGATTTATTATTTTTATTTTTTTATTTTTAGCAATCATAATTAATTCTTCAGTAATTTTTCTTCCGTGGCCTTTGCCTCGATGTTCTTCATGCACAACCACATCTTCAATTCTGGCCACAAAGCCCTTGGTTGGAATTTGGTGTAAGATCAATGACCCAAATCCGATTACTCTGCCGTCATGCTCCAAAATTATACAATGGATGCCTCTATCCTTAATTAAGGATTTAATATTCAGCTTGATCGGTTTGCCGGTAAGCTGCTTTAAAAGTTTCCGTAACCCTTTCTCATCGTTGGTTTTTAGTTTTCGAAGTTTTGACATATTATTTTTTATTTTTATAATTTTCAATTGCTTTGCGAAGTGCGTCGGCTGCAAGGTTTGAGCAATGCATTTTGGTTGGCGGAAGTCCTTCTAATTCATTCGCGACATCTTGGCGGGTAATTTTTTCCGCTTCTTCAAGAGTTCTGCCTTTAGCTAAATCAGTGACCATTGATGAAGTGGCAATGGCTGCTCCGCATCCCAGAGTTTCAAATTTAATGTCTTCGATAATTTCTTCTCCTTTTTTGTTTTTGGCAACTTTAATATAAAGCTTCATGATGTCTCCGCAGACCGGATTGCCGACCGTGCCAATTCCATCGGCATTTTTAATCACGCCTTGATTATGAGGCTTGGTAAAATGCTGGATTACTTTTTTACTATAAGGCATATAAATAAAAATTTTCAATTTTCAATTTACTTGTTTTCAATCAATACTCAATTTTCAATTTTAAAAATTTTGAAAATTAAGTAATTGAAAATTTATTGTAAATTGATCATTGATCATTGAAAATTAATTAGTTAAAATCTTTAAGCACGCTTCCTGATATCTTCCTTAGTTTGCTTACTATTCCTGCCAGCTTATCAAAAGCATAATCAATTTCCTCTTTTGTTGTATCTTTACCTAACGTTAATCTGAGGCTTCCGTGGGCTTGTTCAGGTTTGAGTCCGAGCGCTAAAAGCACATGGGATGGTTCGAGTGTTCCAGAAGAGCAAGCTGATCCAGTCGAGGTCGCGATACCTTCCATGTCGAGCGACATCACCAAACTCTCCCCTTCCACATTATCAAATCGGAAGTTAATATTATTTGGAGATCTTTTTTCTTTTGATCCGTTTAAATATGAATTCGGAATTTCTTTCAGAACTTTATCGATAAAATAATCTCTTAATTTTGCAGTTTGTGGGTTATGGCTTTTAGTTTCTAACAATTCAATGGCCTTGCCAAGGCCGACTATACCAGGAACATTATGCGTTCCGGCTCTCATTCCAAATTCTTGCTCTCCTCCATCCTGAATTTTTGCAATTGGTGTTCCCTTTTTGATATACAAGGCGCCGATTCCTTTTGGTCCGTAAATTTTATGTCCGGAAAGTGAAAGCATGTCTACTCCTAATTTTTCTACATCGCAATTAAAATAGCCTGCAGCTTGCGTTGCATCGGTATGAAATAAGATTTGAGATCTGAGATCTGAGAGTTGAGAATTATGGTTCCTTATCAGTTCTCCGATTTCGGCAATCGGCTGAACGGTTCCGATTTCATTATTGACATACATTATGGAAACTAAAATCGTGTTTGGTTTCAGAGCATTTTTAACATCTTCCAATCTCACAATTCCCTCTTCGTAGGTTGGAAGATATGTTACTTCCGCTTGTCCGGATTTTTCCAAAAACTTTATTGTTTCCAAAACGCAGTGATGTTCGAAAACAGTGGTGACAATGTGCGGTTTTGTCTTGGTGTCTTTATTAAAATAAAAATATTTTTTGATAACCCCTTTGATTGCCAGATTATTGCTTTCCGTCGCGCCGGAAGTGAAAATTATTTCTTCCGGATCAGAGTTCAGAAAATCGGCTGCTTGTTTTCGAGCTTTGTCTATTGCTTCCAGTGCCTCTTGTCCGAAGCCATGGATAGACATCGGATTGCCGAATTTTTCCGAAAAATATGGAAGCATTGCTTTCAAAACTTCCGGATCAACTTGGGTAGTGGCAGCATTGTCGAGGTATATTTTTTTCATGAAATATTTATGTCATTCCGAGCGATCCCGCTTAGCGGGAGAGTCGAGGAATCTAATTAGATCTCTCGACTGCATGTCGCGGCGACATTTCGCTCGAGATGACAGCGTAATAGTTTATTTTATTAAATCTTTTAGTTTTATGGAATATAATGTTTTCTTTATTTGGGTCTGCAGTTTCGTCCAGACAATGCTGGAAGCGCAGGAGCATTTTGCGTCGCACTTTCCGCTGGCGCATTCCATTGGAACAATTGGTCCGTCCAAAATTTCAATAATTTCTCCGACTTTAATATTTTTTGGATTTTTAGAAAGCGTATATCCGCCCTCTCTCCCCTTCTGGCTGGTAACTATTTTATTTTTTTTTAAAGCCCTGAAAAGCTGTTCCAGATATTTCAAAGATATCCCCTCTTCCTTGGAGATTTCCTGGAGACTTTTTTGCTGGGGATAGATTTTAGCCAGATTGACCGTCGCGCGGAGGCCATATCCAGCCCGGGTAGAGAATTTCATATTTAATAACCTACTAACTTACTATGCTTTAAGGATACGAAATATTTCAATTTGTGTCAAGAAAAAACGCGCTTCAAGATTTTACCTTAAAACGCGTTATTGGAAGACATTTACTTTATAATCCACAAATGGACATATGAACTTTAGTCTTCCACCTTATTTAAGAAAGAACAAAGCATCCATAGTCTATGAAGACATGATGACGATAGTTCTTCTTTTATATTCCTTCAAACCTCCTCCACTCTCGCCAGATGTATTCTAAGAACTTCTGGCCGATGTAGCGGCATCCTTTAAGATGAATATGCCCGTCGGTAAAATATTTCTTTTTTTCTCCGCCAATTTCCTTGATGACTACTTCGGGGAACTTCGAGCGCTCAAAGGCTTTGCGCTGAATGAGTCGCTCTTTCCATTCAGGATTTGTTCCTCTATTTACTTGGTTAGTAAAAAGAAAAACTCCCTGTTTGAGAAACTTGTTGCAGGCAAAAACTTCCCCCTTCTTTCTCCTTTGTGCGGAGCCGTCCTCAAAAAATCCGTAACCGGAATAATTCTTGAGCTTGGCTGGCGTCGAAAAACGTCGAATGTCCTGAATGCCATACATAATTCTCCCGGCAATCACGGGACCGACGCCTTTTATCGGTTCAAATATCGCCTGATAAAGAGGAACTTTTCTGATGAATTTTTCCATCTCCTTGTAGATTTTTTTCTCCTCTTCAATGGCACCCAAAAACATTGGGTGCTCGGCGATTTGTTTTCGAAGTGCTTTTTCGAGATCGGCGACGGGTTCTCCCCTAACCAAAAGGTCGTCAGCCATTGTAAGAAAAAGTCTCTGCTCGGCCGGTTTTCTGATATCGTCCTGGACTACATAATACTTCTGTAGCATCAGTCCGATTTTGAGAATATCAACGTCCTTGGCGGCAACCGGATAGAATAACTCCGGTGTGTTCTGCGCTAACTCAAGCATGAGTTTGGCATCATCTTTCTTGTCGTTGCCGTTTCGCCAGCTGGAAAAAACAGTAGTCGGAATTCGAAAAACTGAAATATCTTTCTGAACGCAGGACAGTGCAAACTTGTCTGCGCCAGCTCCGAATTCCAGATACACTGCATCTTCAGGATTCAGAGAATTAACAAACTCGATTTTTTTACTAACATCATCGAGTGTGATAGTCTTTCCTTTTTCCGTGACCACCACTGCCTTTTTCATCCCATAGTCAATACCATACTGCATTTGACACCCCCAAATTGAATTTTTAGTCCCGAAGGACATTATTAATGAATAGTGTTGAGGACAACAATCAAGTAGTCTTGCGACATCCGAAACCTAGTCCCCAACACTTAATGCATTTTTAATGAGCGCTTGAAAACAAATGAACCCTAGTATTCATTACAACTGTGCAGTAGTTTCCAAGCGCCCGGAATTTTCAAAGGTTGGCAGAAAACATCACAAAGTTAGTTTTTTCATCCTCCTTATAGTTTTCTGTCAATCAAAAAGATAGGAGGATAGCAACGCAAGGATAGTTTTGAAAACAGCTGCCAACTAGCTATCCTCCAGTAAAATTGTCAATGAGGGCTTAATTAAAAATATGGGAGGCTAAAATTATCGATTTGTGGCATACTAAAGCGGTAAATTAACCATTAGTTACAATGCTACGAATATGTTACTCAAAAAAAATGTCCGAGATGTAATCTGTCCAGGGTAAAAAAGAATGGGAAACGAAGAGGATTGCAAAGATACAAATGCCAAAAATGCGGATTGCAATTTCAAAGCAAAGAACGTCCTAGCAGACAAAGAAAAGTTTTATGGAATCAATATGTTTGGGGGAAACAAACACTTAATCAATTATCGGCAACATTTAAAAAATGCGTTCCGGTTATCCAAAAAGAGCTGGACGGACACGTGTTGGAAAAACACGACGTATCTCCGCAACCGTTAGTGCTCATTGCGGATGTAACATTTTTTGGAAGAAGTTACGGGGTGCTAGTGTTCAGATCCCCGCTGCTTAAAAGAAACATATATTACAAAGAAATTACCCGAGAAAATCCAGAGATCTACAGACAAGCGAAGATTGAATTAGAAAACAAAGGATTTACGATAAAAGCCATTGTTTTAGACGGGAAAAGAGGCATACGCGAGGTATTTCCAGATATTCCTGCCCAGATGTGCCAATTCCATCAAACAGCTATTCTCAAGCGATATTTAACGTCAAGACCGAAAACTGAAGCTGGAAAAGAATTACGAGCAATAGGGCTAGCGCTTAAATTTTTAACTGAGAAAGATTTTTTAATACTGCTGGAAGAATGGTATACAAGGTGGAAAGATTTTTTAAAAGAAAAAACTTTTGCAGCTGATGAAAAACATTGGAATCATACTCACCGAAGAATGCGCTCCGCCTATCGAAGCTTAAAAACAAATACGCCGTTTTTATTCACATATCAAAAATATCCGGAACTGAAAATTCCTAATACTACTAACTCGTTAGATGGATTTTTCGGAAAAACAAAAACGCTCCTGCGTGTCCATAAAGGATTGACGCAAGAGCGCAGATACAAGATAATTCAGGAAATTTTAGAAAAATAGCCTCCCAATTATTTAATTAAACC